>JBPCQW010000428.1:0-2776 GCA_050997715.1 Hassallia sp. | reverse complement strand
GCAAGGGCAATAACCCACCACAATAAGATAATTCCCAAAAACCCAAGGATAGGTAATATAACTACATCTTTGAGAATTGCAGGTTTTGCCTGTTTCCATACAGCCTGTCCCGCAACTGCAACAATTGCAGCCAAATTTAATTGAAATATCATTTTTACCTCAACAGATTTAAGCGCAGGTACGAAAAATCTGAGCAGCACCAGCCTTGGACACTGATGAGGTCATGACATTAAAAATAATGTTGCCTCTTCAGTCTCTTCTCAATGCCTACGAAGTTAGCTGACGGGCTAGGGCTGAGAAATGCCCTTCTACTAAAGGATGAAGGAAAAATTTATTCTTTTACCTTTTACCTTCTTTGAGATACGCCCCAAAACATGGTTCCTCCGCTCTAGCATCATCTCACACCGAAACTATTTTGGTAATGAAATTTGCTAGATTAAGCTGACTTACTCAAGTTGAATATAGATTGTAACATCATTAGTTGGTAAATATATTTATATTAAGATATTTAAATTAAATAATTTTTCTAATTTCGATAGAAAATAAGTAATAAAAATGATATAATTCTGTTTTTAAACAGATGACATATAGCCAACTAGCTAAAAAGTCAAAAGGGCGATCGCTAAAATGATTATATATAAGTATTGTTTGCCGAAGCTACCTACCATAATGGATTTTAGTGAATTTTTGGTTGAAAAAACAGATACGATTATAGAAAACTGGGTGGAAGCTGTTCGCCAAGACAAAAAGATTGAAAGTGCTAACGACTTATCTCGAAAAGCTATAGAAAATCAAATCGGTCATGTGCTTTCTGCGTTAGCAACTGTACTTTCTGAATATCAAAATAGTGAAATTCAGCCAATAGTTGATGCGAGTTTGCATCATGGTAGTCTGAGAGCAGAGCAAGGCTTTACTGCTGCGGAAATTGCACGAGAATATCGAATACTACGTCAGGTAATATTTTCGATTTTAGAGCCACAGTTGCTGCAAGCATCAGGAGCAGAAGTCATGCGGACAGTGCGGTTAATTAATATGGTATTGGATGAAGCGATCGGTCGCTGTTTTCAAAGCTATACCGAGCAGCGATTAGCAGAACTCAACCACCTACAAAATCAGTTAACTATTAACAATCAAGAACTCAGTCGCTTGCTTCGAGCAAATCAAGATAATTTGTCACATCTAGCGCATGAATTAAAAACTCCTCTGACTTCCATTATTGGTTACTCGGATTTGTTTTTGCGCTTACAACGAAAAAAGACAGAGGTAAAAGATAATGTTAACAATTTAGAACACATTGACCGCGTGCTACGTAGTGGGAGAAAATTACTACACATGATTAACGATACATTGGAATTGTCTCGCTATGAAGCTGGACAAATGAAATTGCACCCAGCATCTATCAATGTGGATAAATTAATTAACGATGTGTATGAAATGTTAGAGCCTTTGGCGCTTAATAAAAATTTAAAAATGGATGTAGATTGCGATCGCGCTCCGAGGGAAGTTGTTACAGATTCGTTACGATTACAGCAAATCGTCACAAATCTGGTGAGTAATGCGATTCGCTACACAGAGATAGGCAAGATTAAGATAACCTGTCAAATGTGGGAAAATGATAAATGGGCGATCGCAATCTCTGATACCGGAGTTGGTATTCTCAAAGAAGACCAAACCCAGATTTTTGAATCTTATTTTCGCGTGGCTTTGAGCGATAAATCTTACCTTCCTGAAAGCACTGGTTTGGGATTAGCGATCGTTTCACGACTGGTGAAACTATTACAAGGGGAAATTAAGTTAGACTCACAAGTAGGAGTTGGTTCTACTTTTACTGTGATTTTGCCTTTGTCAGTCAAATCATAATTTAACTTGACAACAAACCTTGTTTTTTCAACTTAGCTAGCGCGTCTTCAGCCGCAGCTTTTTCAGCATCTTTTTTATTGCGTCCTTTGCCTTGTCCAAACTCTTTTTCACCCACAAACACTTTGGCTAGATACTCTGGTGCGTGAGACAAACCACCTATTTGAGTTGCAACATATTTAGGAGGATTAGGGGGGGTAACATTGCGTTGTACCCATTCCTGAAAGCGATTTTTTGAGTCTACATTAGAGCGAGATACAACAATATTTTCAGGTACAGAATCAAACAAAGGTTCAACAATAGCGCGAACTGCTTCAATATCTGAATTATTATCTAAATAATAAGCGGCAAGAACTGCTTCAAAAGTACTACTAAGCAAGTTGGGATTTTGAAACCCTCCGTCTCGAATTGCACCTTTTCCCAACCGCATCCTAAAGTCTAAACCTACTTCGATAGCGAATTTTGCTAATTGTTTTTCATCTACTAAAGCTGAACGACGACGAGTTAATTCATCTTCTCCTCTTTCTGGGTGATGGCGAAATAGATATTCGCCACTTAAGAAGTTTAGCAAAGCATCACCGAGAAATTCTAAGCGTTCGTTATGTTCCCCTTCTCCTGGGTTTTCATTAACATAAGAACGATGAGTTAAAGCTTTGCGTAAAAGTTTTTCATCACGAAATGTCAGAACTTGGTGCATATTTATCTCGTTTTTGTTTGCGGAATTTAATTGCATGGAAATCTTCCAAGTATTATTGCGTTCAAAATTGAAAGCTGTAAAATTGCAAATAGCGGTGAACTTGAAAAAACCCAGTTATTTAAATAAACTGGGTTTGTAAAAGGTATAGTGATTTCCAGGAAAAAAACTTCAGGCTGCCAGTTTATATTACTCTATTAAAAGCAACTTCTGATTTTGCATTCG
>JBPCQW010000363.1:0-3195 GCA_050997715.1 Hassallia sp. | reverse complement strand
ATTAGCTTTAGATTTGCTTGTGCCAATTTACTTTTCTTTTCTCTTGTATGAATATTTAGTTATCAATTAATGTTTACTTATATCAGCCTTGGATTGAAGTTCATTAATGTATGGGAAACTCTCGATGCGGCTTGACATAAAATTACACAAAATTTGTAGTTGTTTGCCGTTTTGAACAACTCAAATGCCAACACTGATTTTTAATTTAGGACAAAATTTAGTAATGATGACGATATGAAAACTTGTTAAGATTTCACATTTTCATACAATGTGGGTATATATGGCTAATTTACCATAATATTTTAGGTGTTCAGCCATAGGAAAGTTTATCAGTTAAATTACCAAAATGATGAAGCAATTTTTACGCTGGCTAATTTTGGGGGTAACGCTATTTTTTTTAGCCAGAGCTTTTAAGGATCACTGGCTTGAGATGACAGCCATCCGCATTGATGCAGTTGGATGGGCAATTATAGCGATCGCTACAGGCGTGACTTTGCTTGCACACATTTGGGCAGGCTGGGTATGGACTTGGGTTCTACAAGACTTAAATCAACCTGTAGAATCTGTCCATTTTATTCAAGTTTACCTGAAAACAAACATCGCCAAGTATTTGCCAGGTAATATCTGGCATCACTATGGGCGAATTGTCGCGGCTAAAAATGCCAATGTTTCACCAAGCGCAGCCACCTTAAGCGTATTGCTAGAACCGTTACTGCTGGCAGCTGCTGCTTTAATTATCATTGTCTCATTTGGCAGCACATTTGCAGCAGGCAATGTCAACTTGTTCGCGCGAACAGCACAACTGCTGGCTTTGGTGGGAGTGCTTTGTGTGGTTCATCCCCGCTTTTTAAATCCGACTATTAGATTTTTGCGACGCTTGAAGGCGAGAATGTCTAAGACTGCTACCGAGTCAAACGCTAAGGTGAGTATTAGACACTATCCCCTGCGACCTTTGTTAGGAGAACTCGGCTTTTTGGGACTGCGAAGCCTTGGGTTTATATTAACTATGTTTGCTTTGGGTCCTTTGAATTTAAGTCAAATTCCTTTGTTGATTGGGGCTTTTAGTTTCGCTTGGTTAGTGGGGTTTGTTGTTCCTGGGGCACCTGGGGGTTTGGGTGTGTTTGAAGCCACAGCGATCGCCTTATTACAAAATCGCTTTCCGGCTGCTATAGTCATTAGTGCGATCGCTCTCTATCGTCTGATTAGCATTGTCGCTGAAACCAGTGGTGCAGCATTAGCTTGGCTCGACGAACGCAAAACTCAGTCGTAAGTCAGGAGAATGGAGTCAGGAGGATGGAGTTAGAAGTCAGGAAAATGGAGAATGGAGTTAGAAGTCAAAAATCAGCCTTGTCCCCCTTGTCCTCGTGTCCCCCCACCTCCCCTCCCAAGTGCATCTACTTTTAACTGAGAAAACACACGATAACCATCTAAATTGACCATTGGCTGAGAGGTTTGCTCATCTTCTTTCATGTTAATCAAGTTATATTCAACGTTTTCTGCATAAATTGCAAAAGTGATATTAAAAATTTCTATAAAATTAATAACCCATTGGCATTCCTCTTCTGGATATTTATCGTAATAACGAATCAAATCAGCCATCCTAATTTCTAAATTACTGCGGGCATTTTTACAAATCAAAATTACTTTTAGCAGGACAACCACCAATGTTAATGGATGACCCTGAGAAAGTAATAAAACGAATAATGCCGAAGGTTCTCGTCCCTTTTCTGTTGTTAGACAATCAATCACTCGGTTACAACTTCTCAACAACAATTCTTTGCTGATAGGTTGTTCATCATATTCTTTCTTCCAAGGCAATAATTTCTCTGACAACTGCTGTTTCAACGTTTCTACAAAATCTTGACGTTCTACAGAAAAAATTAGATACTTTTGTAAGCTGTCTTTAAACTCTTTAAAAGTTTGATTTTGAGTTTGCTTAATAAAGATATTTGCAATACTCTCGTGGCTGAATGCACCTTTTTTTAAAACAATTGTTTTGATTAAATGCAAAACATTATCTCCCAAAATAGTGGGATTTCTGTAGCGTGTTTCGCTTGATTTTGCAGACTGAGAACGAGCAATATACATTGCTAGTTCAAACTTAAATTTGTCTTTCATCTGCTTTGAGAGCTTTAAAGCCGCTTCTTGTTGCTCTTTTGGGTTGTTTTTATCAAAAGATTGAGCAACTAACAAATATGTTGTGTAGCGATTAGTCCAATGACCTTTGTTTTGTTCTTTATGTCTTAAAGCAAATAACTTTAATTCTTCATAATCGTTGCTATTAACAAAATTTATTAACCATTTTTGGTAAATATTTATTTTATTTGAACAAGATTCAGCAGTCCATATCTGGATTTTGTAATTAACAAATAATTCGACTAATTCTTTTATATTTTTGTGTTTTCTCTGAGAATCCCAGTTATTAACTATAATGTAGCAACATCGCTTAAGTGTATGGCGAAACTCTTGTTCGTTATTCTCCGAAAACATTGCATATATACTTGGCGCTGAATTTAAATCAACAGAATCAAGACAATCTATAAATAAAAGCTTAAATTCTTTTAAAACGTCTTCTGGAGACCATTTTTGCACAATTTCTACTAAAAACTTGTAAGTTCTTTCTTGTGCAGTTTGCAGACTTATCTGTCTAGAGTTAGACTTAACAAAATGCTTATTTCCCTGATTTTTCTGTAATCTATTTGCGGTCATTGCAGTTCTCAAGACCAAAAAGTTTGCCGACTATATTCTTATCAGCTTAACCTTGGTGAACAAGAGTATCAATCTGTTATTCAAAGATTAAGTAATCTTTTTATATAAATTTGATAAACAGGATATTAAATTCGTATATTTCTTCTGTATATATGTATACGTACGTATTTTTTATACTTTTTTTTATTACCAAATACTTGCAATTCTTGTAACTAGTAGTCTGTCAAACTCATTTTGACGGTTAGACAGATGCGATAAATCTTCGTCTGTATAGAAAATCTATCCGTCAATTAGTCCTTGACGCATTATTAGTAACAAACACCAACTTTGTACAGCAGGACGCATTAAAATCTCTTTTTTCTTTGCCTTACAGCAACTAAAAATTTTAGGCTTACATGAACCTATCCCACTAATATCGAGATGTGGTAATCTACTCTCAATATGAGAAGAGTGTATCTGTTTATGGCTGGGCGTTTTGAAGGATTG
>JBPCQW010000303.1:0-19230 GCA_050997715.1 Hassallia sp. | reverse complement strand
TTCGGGAATTTGTCGAAGCAAAAGGTGCAGCAGTTCTCAAACCACTGGGTAACAAAGCTGGGGAAGGAATTTTATTTTTGCAAGCAGGCGATCGCAATTTCAACTCGATTGTCGAACTCAGTACCCTTTTAGGTCGCGTTCCAGTTATGGTGCAAACCTATCTACCCCAAGCAAAAGAAGGAGACAAACGAATTATCCTGCTTGATGGTGAACCGATTGGTGCCCTCAATCGCCTTTCTAGTGGTACTGACTTTCGTAATAACATGGCAACTGGGGGCACAGTTGCTCAAACTGAAATTACCCCTAGAGAGTATGAAATTTGCACCCAATTAGCCGAAACCCTACGTAAAGACGGCTTAATTTTTGTGGGTATTGATGTTATCGGTGGCTACCTGACTGAAGTTAACGTCACCAGTCCCACGGGAATTCGTGAAATCGACCGTCTAGATAACACCCACCTTGGTCAACAGGTAATTCAATGGGTTGAGCAAGCTTTACAAGGCAAAAGTTAAAAGCGGAAAGTAGGCGGTTGCCTGTACCGTCCCCCCTAACTTTGTAAGAAGGTAAAAGGCAAAAAATAAAGGTTTTACTTTCCTTTCTTTTCCTTTGTCTTGTGCTTTCACTCCTACCAAGGCAAATACGGTTCGTTAAAAAACATAAAACTCACCCGAATCGACTTGAACAACTGGTTCCTCCAAATTGCTGACCAAACCATTCTCAATCAGTAAAAATTATCGGCGACACCTGCGTAATTTCCCTAGTCCCCTGGCAAAAATACACAATTGCAAAGAGATTGGAAATTACAGCAGTACCGAGATAAATTTCCTATTTCAATTAGCAACATCGGGGATGACAAAATTGCTTATCCGTGCTGCCCATGAAATCTGACGATCCAAAAATTAAGTAACCAAGCTAATAAGCTGTTAACTTAATTCCGTGGTGGTACACGTCTGTTTTTGAGAAAGTCAGGAATATCTAATCCGGATTTTTCTTTCGGTTCTGCAACTGGTGTTGGCGGGGTTATTGGTGGCTGAGATGCCTGTCGTCTTGGTGGTGGAGTTACTACCCGTGCATTAGCTACGTTTTGAGGTGGCGTGGCTTGCATTTCACCTGTAAATCCTGTGGCAATTACAGTGAGCCTGACTTCACCTTGCAGGCGATCGTCAATCACCGCACCAAAGATAATATTGGCGTTGGGATCAACTACTTCATAGATTGTTTCTGCGGCAGCATTAACTTCATGTAAGGTGAGGTCGCTACCACCAGTAATGTTAAAAACAACTCCTCTGGCTCCTTCAATAGAACATTCTAGTAAGGGCGAAGAAATAGCAGCGATCGCTGCTTCTCTTGCCCTTGATTTTCCGGAACTAACACCGATCCCCATCAGCGCCGATCCCGCATCTGCCATCACAGCTCGCACATCGGCAAAGTCTACGTTGATCAAACCGGGGATCAAGATGATATCAGAGATACCTTGCACCCCTTGACGCAACACATCATCTGCATAGCGAAAAGCTTCTTGCATCGGCGTTTGCTCTGGGATTACTTCCAACAGCTTGTTATTCGGGATAATAATTAGCGTATCTACCCTACCTTTAAGAGCTTCAATACCTTGCTCGGCTTGGCTGGTCCGCCGGCGTCCTTCAAACAAAAATGGACGTGTTACTACACCAACTGTGAGAGCGCCCATTTCTTTGGCGATTTCGGCGACAATTGGCGCTGCACCCGTGCCAGTACCACCACCCATGCCGGCAGTGATAAACACTAAATCGGCACCTTCTAAAGCTGTAGCAATTTCGTCTCGCGATTCCTCAGCAGCTTTTTGACCAATAGCCGGATTGCCACCAGCGCCTAAACCACGCGTCAGCTTTTGTCCTATTTGTAAGCGTTTGGAAGCCTGGGCTTGTGTTAAAGCTTGGGCATCGGTGTTTGTTGTCCAAAACTCTATTCCACTCACATCAGAGGCGATCATGCGGTTTACGGCATTTCCACCACCACCACCTACGCCAATTACTTTGATGTTGGCGACTCGACCGGGAACAATATCGCCAATTCGGGGATCTTCAGTAGGGGTTCTTTTATTATCGTTATTTTGTGCGAAATTTAGTCCGGAATGATTAAAGGGATTGGTGGAGTTAACTGCCAGTGAGATTCCTGGCTGTCCCGGAGACTGGGAGTTTTTATAACTAAGTTTTTGGTTATTATCAAGTGTCATTGGATTGAAAAGGGTAGATAAACGAATTTTTCAGGTGTTATTCACACTAGGAGTCAACTATATTTGACGATGCCATAGATTATGGCTATGTTCTTTCTTGTTCTCACTTATTGCAACCCTAACAGGATTAGAAAAGCGAAATTTTAGTCTTGGATCGACCATTAACGCACGCGATCGCCCCCATGTTGTAGATAAGTTGCCCCAAGACTACTTATCCCCTATTCCTATAAAACAGGGCAACCTTGCCCAAAGCAATCCTTTTGTACATAATCCGCATCTGCGATCACACAGCCAATTCTAGAGAACTATTACCTATATTTACGTAAAATTGACCTGTATAATTAACTTTTACTCCTCCTGAATATCTGTAGTGCTATTTTTTCAGCATGTATATGTATGATTTAAAAGGCAATATGAGTGTTTTCCACCCCAGACACTATCATCAGAATGTTTAACATTTTGCACCGGACACGTTCCAAGGCAAGGGGCAACCCCGGCACTCGCAATCGCCCTATCTTCACGCTTGTTGTTAGGGTAACAACAAGCGGGGCTTTACTCCCATGCATGAAGGTTTTGTAATTGTTTCTCCCATTGTAAGAGCGAAGTTAACGCTGATTTTTGTGTATGTTATGGGAAAACCAAAAATAATAAATATTTATTTATTGGCATAAAACTTATTTATTGACTTTGAGCAGTTGTTAGTTCTCACCTGTTTAATCTTTTTAACGAGTTTGAGAGTTAGACTTGAGGGAATTTTGGTTCATTTGTACTAAAGGAGATTCCGGATTTTTCAGGTCGATATATTCTATCTGATTGGGATTAAGTTGTGTAGGTAAATGGCTCATTTGGGCAAGTACTTTGATTTGTTCTCTTATTTGGGGACTCACAGCACCGAGATGCACATATCCTAGTTCTGTTTTCAGAATTATATTTGTTGGATCTTGGCAATCAATTTCCATGACTTTAACGGAACTTTGGCTTACAGATTGATAAAGCTGATTCCAGTAAGGACGGTATTGTTCAAAGGAACCAATAATTATGAGACTGGGCAACTTGACGGTAGGATTAAGTGATATGTATTTTTCTTCATTCATCCAAATTCCATTTGCATCTAGTAACCCCGTTGATGAAGCAATGTTTGTGTGAAGAGTGAGAGTTGCTTGGTGATGCCTTTGCGCGATCGCCACAGGTACTCGCTCCTGAATGTCAATAATTAATCCAGGTGGAAACAAACGACGCTTAACGCTTGCTTTGGCAATAATTGGTTGTTTTGTCAAAGACTCAGCGATTACCGAGGGTTCAATCCTCCATAAAGACTGGGGATAGGATAAGACCAGCACTCTTTGGATCGCTTCGGGAGAAAGTGAGCGATCGCCTGATTTGATCTCAATTTGTTTGGGGGTTTCTAGCACCCACATCGGTTGACTTGCCACCCATAGCAAACCACCCAACAAACTAGTAACGGCAAAAGTTCGCCAAATAACCTGAATAATTTTCATTTGCCGTTGCCGACGTAATTTATGACGCCGGTATCGCAAATCTGTGCGGGAAACTGATACCATGCCAGCCATTCAAACTCCTTTCACACACTGAAGTGAAATTTTGCTGTCTTGAATTAAAACCCAATGTAGCCTTTTTCCTGTGCGATCCATAAAAATAAATGCTCTTCTTTGTGTGTCAAAGAGTGCTGGTGCAGTACTGAAGATTTGGTACGAACATTAGGCATTTATTTCCTCTTCCTTTGGGAGAAGGGGAGACCAAGGCGAAAACAATATGCTTAAGAGCGCTCAAAGGCTACAACATAGGTATTGACAAATAAACGATAATTTAAATTTACTTTTCACAAATGAATAATAGCGGTTGTGGCAGGAACTTGTTAGAGAAGGACACTTGCAAGCTTGGTTTTTTCAAAAAAAGTTTCAATTTATACTAGTATCATTAAGGACAGCAAATATATTGGAGCGATCCATAAAAATAAAGCGTTTTTTCCTTGTACACGCTACTTTATAAGAGCGATCGCCACTCGGTACAATAATGCGCTTCAGTGTCGATGTGTCGTTGCTACAATACCTATAAGCAAAAAAGGAGAACAAGCAAATAAAGGCATTTATTTCTTAGCATTATGCTGTTTTAAATTTAGATGCCGATTAAAGAATCAACCAAAAAAATATTGCCAAACTTGTATGAAGAAGTGATATTTGGTACATAAAGTTATTGGAAATTTTTCTGGAAAAGATTGCAAATTTTTATTGAGACATCTAAGATCATATATATACTTAAGTATACTTGACATCAACACACAATAATAGTGACTAACCATGATGTAAGTTATTCGCATCTTGCTATAATTAATTGTCCTACTTAATCAGCATTTATACGAAGTAAGACCCTACCAAAAAGTATGTTTTTGTGCAAGATTAACTCAGTTAAAAAAGAATTGTTCAACTTCAAATTGTTAAAAAGGTAACAGTATCTGTAAAAATAACAGGTAGACTTAATGTATCAGGGACAACAACTAATTTTTACTAGAGCAGGATAGTTGCAGGGGAAATGCCTCTTTGCGTCCGGCACTGTTCTTCTTAAGACCAAACTTGTGAATTAATCATCAAGCACAGTCTAAGTAGAGATTATTTGTATATAAACGTACAAGTCAATTGCATCTACATGAAAACCACACTAAACTTGTCAACTTTTTATAAAGCGTGTAATCCAAGCTATACGTTAAATATGAGTAATGCCCTGGATCGGCAATACTACATAGATTTTTCGGATGTACGTGGTTGCAAGATAGTTGAAGAATTGCAACGAACAATCGTCCGTATTTCTCCGGATGAGCCGACCTGCCAGTTATTTACAGGTCATATTGGCTGCGGTAAATCAACAGAATTGCAGCGGCTCAAAGCCGAGTTGGAGTTGGCGGGATTTCATGTGGTTTATTTTGAGTCAAGTCAAGATCTTGACATGGCAGATATAGATATTAGCGACATTTTGCTAAGTGTAGCGCGTCAAGTCAGTGTCAGTTTAGAAGCGATCGGCATCAAACTGAAACCAGGTTACTTTGCCAATTTGTTTAAAGATATTGGGGATTTTTTGCAAACACCCATACAGTTATCAGCAGAGGCAGAGTTTTCCTTAGGTATTGCCAAAATCAGCGCCAAAGCAAAAGATAGCCCTCAGATGCGTACTCAGCTGAGGCAATATCTGGAACCGCGTACCAATAGTATTTTGCAAGCGATTAACGAAGAAGTCTTAGACAAAGGCATAGAACAGCTAAAACTGAGGGGTCAAAAAGGACTAGTTGTCATCATCGATAACTTGGATCGAGTAGATATGCGTACATTAGCATCCGGGCGATCGCAACCAGAATATCTCTTCATTGACCGAGGTGAACAACTGCGTCGGCTCAAATGCCATCTAGTTTACACAATTCCCCTACCATTAATTTTCTCCAACGAGTACGAAACATTAAAAAATCGTCTGGGGGGAGGTATTGCTCCCAAGGTCTTGCCAATGGTGTTGGTAAGGCAAAGAGATGGTATTGACTACGAACCAGGTATGTCACTACTGAGCCAGCTAGTATTAGCCAGAGCCTTTCCTCAAGTTCCTTGGAATACCAGACCCTCGTTAATAGCCGAATTATTCGACGATCCAGAAACACTAGAGCGTCTATGCCGCGTGAGTGGGGGTCACATTCGTAACTTACTAGGACTGCTTTATAGTTGCCTGCAACGGCAAGACCCACCTTTTACTAGAAACTGTTTAGAAGCGGTGATTAAAGATTACCGTGACGATTTGTTGTTAGCGATAAACGAAGAAGAATGGGAATTGTTGTTTGAAGTAGTACACCAGCAAAGCGTTCAAGGCGAATCTGATTACCAAAGATTACTGCGAAGCATGTTGGTATTTGAATATCGCGATCGCATCGGACGCTGGTTTGGCATCAGTCCTGCCTTAGCAGAAACAGAAAAAGTCGTGACTTGGCAGCGAAATAAGACAAAAGTATAAGCACCTTTGTGGGATGCATCTTTGGTCTTAGCTGTATATACAAGAACTGAGAAATTCAAACATACTGTCAGCGTATGTTTGAATTCTTGATATGGCATTTTTTATCTTTACTTAATAGCCCAGTTTTTAGTTATGACATGGCAATCAACACATGAAAGCAAACAAAGCGAAAATCAGCATTCTCTACAAAGGCTGATTCGGGCGATCGCACTCTCACAAAATCAATTTGCCCTGATTTTAGTTAGGTGTAATTATGAGCAATTACGCACTTCAATGTTGGAGCATCTGCGCTTTCTCACCAAAGATATCAATTTACGAGAAATCTTTCTTCAGCCTTCAACTACTGCCTTACACACCACAATAGCATCAGAACTATTTCTAGATAATCCTAGCGTTGCCACAGATTCATTGCCCTCAGCTGTAATGATTTCTGGTCTAGAATCAGTAATTGAGCTTGAAGACCTACTCACTAACATCAACCAAGCACGAGATATCTACGCTACGAGTCTTCCTTTTCCATTAGTTTTATGGCTACAAGATGAAGTAGCAACATCGCTTTCTCGATTAGCACCCGATTTTAAAAGCTGGGCGGCAACCACCATTAAATTTGAAATGGCTGCATACGATTTAATTACTTTGGTGCAGCAAGAAACAGAATTTATCTTTGCCAAAGTTTTAGAAGCTGGTGCCGAAAACTTTTTATCTAATGCTGCTCTTGATTTAGCTCCCAAATCTCAACATCGCCGCGAAATTGAGTCAGCCCGTAATGATTTGCAACGCCTATATAGCCTCACTTTAGAAGCAGAATTAGAAGCGAGTTTAGAATTCGTGCTGGGTCGCGACGAATACGCCGACGACCAAATAGATAATGCTTTAATTCATTATCAAAAAAGTTTAGCACTTTGGAAGGAGGCAAGCGGACAGGGGGACAAGGAGGACGACAAGGACGACAAGGACGACAAGCAGTCCTCCTTGGAAGAGACTAGTATTACTTGCTCAGCTCCGTCATCCCCCCTTCCCCCATCCCCCCAACTTGGGCAAGCGGTAGTACTATTCCACCTAGGGCTGTGTTATCGCCGGATGGCAGACTTACACCCAACTCTGGGCAAAACCTACTGGCAAGATGCTTTACTGTGGTTTAAGCAATGTCTTGAAGTATTGGAAACAGCGCAAAGAAAAGACTTAATTGCCAAGTTTATTTTGCCTGCGCTTGATATGCTACAACGCCTACAAGCCTGGGAAGAATTGCACGAATTAGGCGAAAAGTCTTTGCAACTGCATAAAACTCATGGTACTCCTGCACAAATGGCTCAAGATTATGGTTTTTTAGCAGATGTGGCGGCTTCTGAGTCTAATTGGTTACTAGCTCATGAATTAGCAAATACAGCACTTTCTATTTCCGAAAATACCGCCGACGTTTCCCGACAGCAGGAAAGTTGGTATCTTTTATTGCTGGCACGCACTCAGCGACATTTGGGTGAGTGGGAGGAAGCCATCAATAATCTGGAATGGGCGAGAGTAGTTTGTGAAGTACAATACGAGCCATCGCTATATTTGCAGATTTTAGAGCAGTTGCGATCGCTCTACTTTTTTGGACGCCACGATTACACCGAAGCTTTTAGCCTCAAGCAAGAAAAAATTCAAATAGAGCATCAGTACGGCTTTCGCGCCTTTATCGGTCCTAGTCAATTACAATCACAACGCTACAGAATTAATCCAGTTTTGGAGCCGCAAAAAAGACCATTTATTCCTGAGGGACTTGCCCAGGAAATAGCCGCTTCTGGAAGGCAGCAAGATATCAATCGCTTGATTGAAAGAATTACCCGTGCTGACTGCAAACTTACAGTAATTCATGGACCCTCAGGCGTTGGTAAAAGTTCAATTCTCAAAGCTGGTTTAGTACCAGTTTTGAAGGAAAAAGTAATTGGCGAACGCATACCTTTGCCGATTGTTTTATCTGTTTATACTGATTGGCTTACAGCTTTAAGACGTAGTATTAATCAGGTATTGGCACAAACGGAAATTTCAATTATTAGAGAAAATTCTTCCAGTATATTACTAGAAAAGATTCGCTTGTTAGCTGAACGTAATCATATAATAGTTATTATATTAGACCAATTTGAAGAATTATTTTTTATTAATAAAAATCCCACAGATAGAAGAGAATTCTATAATTTTTTTAGTGAGTGTCTAAATATTTCGTTTGTGAAAATAATCATTTCTTTGCGAGAAGATTATTTACATTATTTATTAGAATTTGAACGTTTGAGCCAAGAAAAACAGCAAGGTAGTTTATACGATTTAGGAATAATTAATAAAAATATACTCGATAAGAATATTCGTTACTACTTGGGAAACTTCTCCAGCCAAGATGCAATCAGCATTATCCACAGTTTGACTCAACGTTCACATTATGAACTAACTGATGAATTAATTCACCAACTAGTCGAAGATTTAGCAGGAGAACTGGACGAAGTACATCCAATAGAATTACAAATAGTCGGCGCTCAACTTCAAGCAGAAAATATTACCACACTTGAACAATACAAGCTTTGTGGCGGGTCGAAAAAACTAGTACAGCGATGGCTTGAGGAAGTAATTAAAGATTGTGGTCGAGAAAACGAACAACTAAGTTGGAAATTATTGTTTGAGTTAACTGATGAAAAAGGCACAAGACCATTAAAAACAAAAGCTGATTTGGTGACTGGTTTGGTAATAGGAGATAACGACTTAGCTCGAAAATGCGGTGAAGAGGAATTTTTTGTAGAGATAGAAGAAGACGAGGAAGAGAAAGGCAATAAGAAAGAAGAAATTACACCAATGAGTGTCTCGACTCTGGAATTGATTTTAGACATTTTGGTGGGTTCAGGCTTAGTATTGCGAATATGGGAAGAATTAGGCGATCGCTACCAGTTAGTTCACGATTATTTAGTTGAACCAATTCGCCAAAAAAACGACTATGGAATGGTCGCAGAACTAGAAAAAGTTCGCTTTGAAAAAACTAGAGCCGAAGTAGCCCAAAAACTCTCTCAAGAGCAATTAAATTTAGTTTTGCATCGACGACTGCGAGAAGCACGCATAGCAGGCTTATCGCTCTTCATCATGCTAGGCACAATTGCAACATTATGGTGGCAAGCAGACTCACAAAAAAGAGCCGCAGTTCTCCAAACTTTACGAGCCGAACGCAGCGAAAGCAACTTTAAAATTAGTGCCCTCACTGCTACTAGTGAAGCGCTATTTGCCTCAAATAAAGAGTTTGATGCCCTGTTAGAAAGTTTGCGGGCTTGGCGACGACTCAAACAGTCAGATAAAATCCAACCAGATACTCGGATGCGGGTAGTGACAGCACTCCAGCAGGCAGTTTATGGAGTAACCGAGGTAAACCGCTTGGAAGGGCATACTGATATCGTCTGGGGTATAACTTTCAGCCCCGATGGTCAGTTGCTGGCATCAGGTAGTACAGACAAAACAGTGAAACTCTGGCGTCCTGACGGCACCTTACTCCAAACCCTTAAAGGTCATAGCGATGCTGTTACCAGCGTTAGTTTCAGCCCCGATGGTCAAACTCTGGCTTCCGCCAGTCTGGACAAAACAGTGCTTCTTTGGCACATAAACCCCACCAATGGGGAATTTGACCCACAACCATACAAAACCTTAAAAGGACACGGTGATTGGGTTTATAGCGTTAATTTCAGTCCTGACGGTGAATTGTTAGCTACTGGCAGTAAAGACGCAACCATCAAACTTTGGCGGCGCGACGGTAGTTTAGTAAAAATACTGAGGGGACATAAAGGATGGGTTAATTGGGTAACTTTTAGTCCCGATGGTAAGTTCATCGCCTCAGCAAGTGATGACAAAACAGTGAAAATCTGGCGCCGAGACGGTAGTTTAGTTACAACTTTGTTAGGACATGAAAAGGGTGTGACTGTTGTCGATTTCAGCCCCGACGGTGAACTCTTAGCATCAGCAGGTCGAGATAAAAAAGTGATGCTTTGGCGACGTGACAACAGTACTCAAGATGTCCTCAAGTTTCGCCCCTACAGAACCTTACGGCAGCATACAAGTCCAGTTTGGAGCCTCAGTTTCAGTTCCAATGGTCAACAGCTAGCCTCAGGAAGTGATGACAATACCATCAACCTCTGGAGCGTTACTGGTACTTTACTCAAAACTTTGAAGGGACATAGCGATGCTGTCGCCGGTGTCGCTTTCAGCCCAGATAACAAAATTTTGGCATCAGCAAGTTACGACAAAAGCGTCAAACTATGGAGCTTAAATCCCCCCAGGCTGCCCATCCTTACTGGACATAAGGATCGCGTTTTGAGTGTTGCTTGGAGTGCGGATGGCAAAATGTTAGCATCAGGCAGTCGCGATCGCACTGTGAAACTCTGGCGACGAGAAATTACTAATAAAGGGGTTGTCACTCGACTTTATAAAACTCTCTTGGGACATACTGGTAGAGTCCCTAGTGTCAGTTTTGACCCAGAAAGTCAAATGCTAGCATCAGCAAGTTATGACAAAACTGTGAAACTTTGGCGACGCGACGGCTCTTTACTTAATACTCTCCAAGGGCATACTAATAGTGTGATGAGCGTTACATTCAGTCCCGATGGTCAATTATTGGCATCGGCTTCTAAAGATAAGACAATTAAACTTTGGAATCGTGACGGAAGCTTGTTAAAAACCTTGAAAGGACATCAGGGTTGGGTAAATAGCGTTAATTTCAGTCCCGATGGTCGAGTTATAGCCTCTGCCAGTGATGACCAAACAGTCAAACTTTGGCGACGAGATGGTACTTTGTTAAAAAGTTTTTTACCTCATGAAAGTTGGGTTTTAGGCGTGAGTTTTAGCCCTACCGATCGCCTGCTAGCCTCTGCCAGTTGGGACAACACAGTCAAGCTGTGGAGTTGGGATGGCACTTTGTTGAAAACTTTGTTAAAGGGGTACAGCGATAGTGTTAACGCTGTCACTTTTAGTCCCAACGGTGAACTTCTAGCCTCTGCTAGTTGGGACAGCACTGTCAAACTCTGGAGTCATGAAGGCAAATTGATCAAAACCCTCAACGGACATCAGGGTCCAGTATTAAGTGTCAGCTTTAGCCCCGATGGTCAAACACTAGCATCGGCTAGTGGTGACAACACGATAATTTTATGGAATTTAGATTTAGACGACCTGCTACTTCGTGGTTGTAGCTGGATGAGTGATTACCTCAAGCACAACCACAATGTTGAAGAGCGCGATCGCCATATGTGTGATGATATCACCCCAAGCCGCTAGACCCACCAGATGCACGCTCGATAATTGGCAACTTGATGAAAAAGAGGGGAAAAGGCTAAGGGAGAAAGGGGAAAGGGTTTTTGAAGAGGGGCAAAGGGAAAAGGTCTAAGGGAAAGGGACAGAGTTATTTAAAATTAGTAAAAATATTTAAAATTACTTCTTTACCTTTTCCCTTTTCCCTTTGCCCTCTTCCCCTCTTCAAATTCCCATTACCAATCAAGATTGCGATCGCTTGTCTCAAGTTCGTCGTTTTCTTTTTCTGCTTCTTGCTGCATATTTGCTCTTAAGGTTTGTATCCTCATCCGCTCAATATAGGGCCAGCCCCCCTCAGATTCAATGTCTTTGAGTAGTGCATACAGTGCCTGACGGTTATCAGGCAAACTTTCTTGAAATACCCCATCTCGGATTTCTCGGTGTAACTGTTCTAACTGCCGTAGCAGCGCTAAAAGCGCGATAGTATCCCCTTGACAAATCACAGATGCATCATGTACCGCAGTTGCGATCGCTTGCAATTTAAAAGACAACTTCTCTTCTTCAACACCAATGCCGTTGTTCATGCCACCGTATATCTGTTTAGGAGGTTTACTCAAATTTACCGGAGATTTTTACCTTTCATTTGTTTGCTAGCAAACCTCAGTGTGAAAAAATACTTCTAGCTTTCTGCTGTTGACTACCACCGAACCGTTCATTTTTCACGACTTCTAGTCGTAATTGACCAGCATTCTGGGGAGTTACATCAAAGTACTTAGATTTTTCCTTTAAAAAAATCGTATGATCTGGCTTAGTTTAATTGCATAAGACAATCAGCCGTATGTAGTGGCGACACATACATAACAACTAGCGATCGCCATGACAAAAAAACTGTTACTGATGGCAACCTGAAGCCCGATAATGACAAAAGGGTAAAAACGCATGATTGTAGCTGTGTGCGATTTTTACCGCACACAGCTCCGGATGGGACAAGAAGAATAGCCATATTTTTCCTTGACCCTACCCACTTTTACAACTGAGATATTTATTTTTGACATTGAGGTTGACCATGAGGTATCGCGCTTTAATTGTTGCATTCTTGGCTTTATGCCTGGGGCTAATAACAGCTTGTAGTGATGCTCCTTCTTCTAGCAGCAGGGATTTACTCACTTACGAACAAATTCGAGGCACTGGCTTGGCTAACAAATGCCCCCAACTAACAGAAACAAGCCGTGGTTCCATTCCCATTGATTCTAGCCAGTCTTACGTACTCAAAGAACTGTGCTTGGAACCGACTAATTTCTTTATCAAAGAAGAACCTGCTAACAAACGGCAAGAAGCTGAATTCATTGCGGGCAAATTATTGACCAGATACACTTCCACCATTGACCAGGTGCAAGGTGATATAAAAGTCAATCCAGATAAAAGCTTGACTTTTGTCGAAAAAGATGGCTTAGACTTCCAAGCCACCACTGTACAACTTCCTGGCGGTGAACGAGTTCCTTTCCTGTTCACCATCAAAAACTTGGTTGCGAAATCACAACCTGGTTTGACTAGTATTAATACTTCCACGGATTTTGAAGGGGAATTCAAAGTTCCTTCTTATCGCGGTGCTGCCTTTTTAGATCCTAAAGGTCGCGGTGTCGTCAGTGGCTATGATAATGCAGTTGCTCTCCCGGCACAAGCAGATAAGAAAGACCTTACCCGAACTAACGTTAAGCGTGCAGAAGTTCTTAAAGGGACAATTTCTCTGTCGGTTGCCAAAGTAGATAGTGCTACTGGTGAAATTGCTGGTACCTTCCAGAGCGAACAGCCCTCCGATACCGATTTAGGCGCCGGCGAACCTAAAGAAGTTAAGATTCGTGGTCTGTTTTACGGTCGGGTTGAACCGAGTGCCTAAATCAAGATTGAGTATCCAATATAAATGGTTCTCACAGACGGTAATTTTGTTCGCCTTAGGTTAATGCGATCGCACTCTCTCCCCTTTTCATATTCCATCTGAGAAATGCTAGGGGACTGAGGCTTTTCCTCTGCTGATGGCACTAGTTTTGACTTACCTGACATCATCACAACCAATTGAAATCCAAAAAGGGCTATATAGCCCTTTTTTTATTGGGTGAATATCAAGCGTCCCTAGTTTAAAGATGTCATGAATAACTTTTTTAAATTTAAGTAATTTTGCTGAAAAAAGTTGCTCACATCTATATAAATCATTTTTTGCCTCAGTTTATCTCTAGACGAAAACCTGATTATTAATAAACAAAAGTTAAGTACAATTTCGGTTTGATAATTAGTAACAAATTTTATATTTATTGTCTAGGTACTTTTTTAAAGCTGTAGGTCATCCCAAAGCTAAATAAAAAACACTCATATTTCCCCAATCATAGGCAGTTGCTACAACGGGGGGAACCCCAACGCCAGATGCCTCGGAAACCTCCGCACGGCACTGGCTCCGCAACGCTCCCCTTTCCCCCTCTTTTTCATTGTCTGTTTGACCCATAAAAGCGGTGCTATGCCAACTACTGTCACTTACGAACTGAAGCATGAAATTTGGCAGTTGTTGCGAGAATATCAGCAATCTCCCTCGGCAACTGTTCGCAATCAACTTGTAAAACTCAACTTTGGACTGGTGAGAAAAGAAGCTCACTACTGGATTAATCAATGTCAGGAAAACTATGAAGACTTGCTCCAGGTGGGCTGTTTAGGTTTAATTCGAGCTATTGAAAAATTTGAAATTTCCAAAGGTCATGCCTTCAGTTCCTTTGCCATTCCCTACATTCGGGGTGAAATTCAACACTACCTCCGAGATAAAGGTGTGACTGTGCGGATTCCCCGACGCTGGTTAGCGCTGCAACAGCAGTCAATCGGAGTTTCGCGTTCTTTGCGCGAAAAATACAATCGTCACCCAACTGACTCGGAATTAGCAGCAGCGCTCTTAATTTCTACAAGCGAATGGCAAGAAATTAAATTAGCATGGGTCAATCGCGCTCCATTAAGCCTAGATGTGCCTGTACAGGACGGAGAAGAAAATTCTACTAACTTGGGAGAATTGGTTCCTGATAACCGTTACCGCAGCTTTCAACTAGCGCAAGAAGACCAAATTCGCCTGCAACAAGCACTCTTTCAGCTAGAAAAACGCACCCGCGAAGTTTTAGAATGCGTATTTTTACAGGATTTGACACAAAAACAAGTTGCAGAACATTTAGGAATTAGTGTAGTAACAGTTTCCCGCAGAGTTAAAAAAGGGCTGGACTTGTTGAAAGATTTAATGTCTGTGGCAGAAGATTAAATGCAAATAATCTCGATAATTTTTTAGTCGTATTTTCACGCATACTGACAGTATTTAAAGCCACCTTTAAACAGCAAAAAAATAGGTTATAAAAGGAACAGATTTCGCCTTTGATGTAAATTTCACAAGGTAGATTTCAATTAACAAATTTTCCTATAGCTTTTGAGAACGGTTAATGAGCAGAAATTTAAAAATTGCAGTGGCAGCTATTTTGGCTTTAGCGATCGCCTCTTGTGCTTCAGAAGGCGATCAAGCTAGTAATCCTACGCCAACTGCCAACAGCGCACAAACTCAGCCACCAACGGCGATTCAATCTTTTAAAAATCCAGTTGTACCTGCTAAACAGGCTCCTTTAGTTGCTTCTAGTACTCCTAACTTGATTCAATCAACTAATGCCACAGAGCGGGTAATTGTAGTATCAAAAGGTCGCACTGACCCGTTTGGACAAATTTTATCGCCGACCTATGCCAGCACGTCGAACACAAACACGTCTACATTTGGCAGATCGGTTCCGGTGTTACCTCCCCTACCATCTGCTAGGGGTGCAATAATTACCTCAAGAAAACTTCCTACACGCAGCGCGGTAATATCAGTCAAAACTAGAATACCGAGTCAGCCACAATTTTTGAGGGCACAAAAGAATAAAATAAACAAAGGAGCGATCGCTTCTGCAAAAATACCAAAACCTAGCCCTGGTTTTACTCCAGTCCTACCCAAGGTTTTGCCTCTAGTTGTCCCCAACCCGACTCTAGTATCTGTATTACCACCACCAGTACAACCTGAATTAGCAAGAGCAGTTCTTGTGACAGGTGTAGTTCTAATTGGTCAAGAACCCCAGGCAATTATCAAAGTACCAAATGAACCGACGAGTCGCTATGTGCAGGCAGGACAGCGATTGGCAAACGGTGTACTGGTGAAACGTATTGAAATGAATCAAGGCTCTAACCCAGTCGTAATTTTTGAACAATACGGTATGGAAGTTGCTAGAAATGTAGGAGAATCGCCTGTCAACGCAGCGTCACCAACTACAACACCCCAAAATCCTGTCTCAGTGACAACACCACCCCAAAATCCTACTAGTACCGGAGCTTGATAAAGATGGAGACGAAGGAAAAAATTGAATTTCCTGGGTTGCCTTTAGCAGTCTATCAAGAAATAGCTGCTCATCTGCGGCAAGTCCAAGGCGTAGAAGTGGGTTTAATTCCCCAGTCGTCTCCACAGTTTGATTACAATCAAAGCCAAATCGCCGGCTTAGAGATATCTTGGATGCCAAACTCTAATGCAGAAAGTCGGCAACGTGTCAAGGAAATTTTGGCTTACTATCAAAATCGTTATTGTGCGTGACGACAAGACCGATAGTAGAGATTTATTAGGGTTAAGGTTGATCTACCCAACGCTTTTATGGTTTGTTGGGTAGTTTGTTTGTTTACTGACATATTATTTAAGAAACTCAGGCGATCGCTTTTCATAAACCAAGCCAAGACAGTTTTTACTCTTGCAACCATTAATGCCATTGAAACCTGGCTTATTAACAAGGTGCGTTTGCCCTGATAAACATTAGACTCAAGCCGTTTCCTCTAAATATCTATGAACGAAGGTCACAGCCATAGCACCTTCACCAACGGCTGAAGCAACTCGCTTTACGGAGCCATGCCTAACGTCGCCAGCAGCGAAGGAACCTGGAACACTTGTTTCGAGAAAGAAAGGGTCACGCTCCTGCGTCCAACACTCTGGTGGGCGACCCTCTTTGAGCAAGTCCGATCCGGTCACCAAATAACCTGCTTTATCGCGAATAATGTTGGTGTCCTTTGCCCACTCGGTGTTTGGCGCACCACCAATGCAAACAAACAGCCGTCGAGTATCAATTTTCTGCGCCGAACCGTCACGACAGTTGGTAATTTCAATCTGATGCAACGATGTATCACCCAGAAGCCCGGTAACTTGAGCGTGAAAAAGCACCTCGATGTTGTTTGTGTTAGTAATTCGTGAAACGAGATAGTGAGATAAGGTAGCCGCTAAAGTATCGCCGCGAATGAGCATGGTTACTTTTTTCGCATAACGCGAAAGATACATTGCAGCTTGCCCTGCTGAGTTACCGCCACCGACAATAAATACGTGTTCACCTCCACACATTGGCGCTTCGCTTGCACCGGCACCGTAGAACAGTCCGACCTTGAGAAACTGATCTTCATTTGGCAGATTTAGCCGCCGATACTCTATACCAGTTGCACAAATGTTTGCCCGTGCAATCATTTTGCTGCCATCAGCCATGTCCGTATAAATTCGGTTGTGCTTAAATTCTGATTTCATTCCCTCGCGCAACAGCAGAAGTTCGATGCCGAACTTAACTGCCTGCTGGCGTGCCCGTTCAGCTAAGTGGGCACCGCTGATTCCTTCAGGAAACCCCATATAGTTCTCGATTAGAGAACTAGTGCCAGCTTGCCCGCCAACGGCATGACGCTCTACGAGAACAGTCCGCAAGCCCTCCGATGCAGCATAAACGGCGGCGCTTAAACCAGCCGGACCCGCACCATAAATAGATAAGTCATATTCTTTCAATTTCGGCTGCGTCACCCATCCCAAGCGCTGGGCAATTTCTCGAATTGTGGGGGCAAATAGCTGGGTTCCATCCGGGAATTTAACTACTGGCAATCTGACATTGCTTAGAGATGGCAGTCCCAGTTCCTTATTGCAGTCAGCATCGCAAGTCAGGGCAATCCAGTCGAATTCGACAACAGTACGGTTGAGAAAATCACGGATTTCGTAAGCTTCTGCTGAGTCCGGCTTACCGTAAAGCCGGACTTTCTTCTGATATGATTGTGAATCTGGATGTTTTAGTTCGCTCATGATAGTTCCCTTGTATTATTGGGATGTAAGTAGCGATCGCTTTCTTTCCTCACAGCGGATGTTGAGGTATCACAAGTAAGTACCTTCTCGATCTTTATTCGGTTTTCAACTAGAGCTATTGCTGCAAAAAGCACAAAATTCCAATTACCTAAGCAAATTTGGTACTTAACCACAAGTCGGCGTAATATAAATTATCCTACTTAATAATTGGTTCATGTTTAAGTTTGCTTAGTTGATTATCAATGACCCCAGGCAAAAGATAAAACAGTGGAATCAGTATATAGAGTGCGATACTTACTGTTGTGTTCACAAACGCTAAACCAGTTGCTACAAGATACGAAGCCGGGTAGCTAAGACTCCAAATGGTAGCTTTGCGAACAGATTTCTGGTTAATCAGTTCTTCACTCACAATATACTGCTGGACAACATAAAACCAGAGAAAATTGTAAACAAGTCCAGTTATTGCAAGTGATAGACCGTAAAAGACAACAACAGGCACTAATGCTCCAAACTCACCAATCAGTGCCGTGGGATATGGGATGAATGCCACACACATCAACAGGAGTAAGTTGATCACTAAGGTAGTGCGATCAACTCGCTTTAAAAGATGAAAGAGTGCATGATGATTAATCCAGATCACACCAATGACGATAAAACTGGTGACGTAACTTAAAAAGTGAGGCAAGATTTGGAGTAGCTTCGTGATTGCCTCTGATGATGTTGCTTGGGATAAGTCAGGAGCCTTGATTTCGAGAACAAGGAGTGTCACGGCAATCGCAAACACTCCATCACTGAATGCCTCAAAACGGTTCAGACTCATTAAGGGTATTTGTTTCATATCCTTTGAACGCTGCATTTTACTCTCCTCATATATGAAACGATCGCGCTGGATGAAGACGCTTGAATCAAAAAGCTGAATATTTGGCAGATTCCCAAGAAAGAGCTATTCTAAGCTTTTCGTTGAAAGGTATCTAAGTTATCGCCATACCGACCAGTTCCGTAGCTGAACTGAGAGCGATCGCCAAGTAGCTGACCGTGTGCCATAAGTTGCTTTCCGTGTGCCATTTGAGTCGGCTCCCAGGCTTGCAACGCTTTTATAACATCATGGTTGTGCTTAATTAGTGCATCGGCTAAGGCGATCGCATTTGCAGCCGCTTTAGCGGTACTTGCTGCTGTATGTGGTCGGGGAATAAAGGCTGCATCCCCTACCAGTGCTACCCGTCCAAAAACCATCTGGCTAACACTCAAGTCAAGAATTGCCTGGACAAATGGTTCAGTAGTTGCAGCAATCAGCTTCTGGAATGGTGGGGCAAGCACAGCATCTGCATACCGTCGCATTTCACGTTCGACATCTGGTGCCAGCATCCCTGCGGGAATAGAGTAATCGCGGTGCTTCCCTACTTTATCCGTTAAAATCCGAGGCAATTCAGTAGCTTCGTCATAATTGACATACCAGACCCAGTTGAAGCGGCGTTCTCCTGATATCAAGGATTCATCTGCCCCAGGTATGACATATTGGAGAATGTGGGAGTTTGGGAATTGATAGAAAACAAAGCGCTCAGTAAACACACCGGCAGTTTCGCGATCCAGTTCGCTCTCATTCACCAAGCCGCGATAAGCGACATAACCC
>JBPCQW010000601.1:0-28192 GCA_050997715.1 Hassallia sp. | reverse complement strand
CTTTTTCCCAATTACCTGTATTTAACATAGCCAATTTCACGCAAAAACTTACGTACTGGGGCAAAGTATTTAGAGCGTTCAAGAAGCGTCTCCGAAGGAGACTCGCCTTCTTTATAAACTTGCTCTACCTGCTGCCAAGCTTCCTTTGCTTGTCCCAGCATATATTTATCTGCCAAGTACGCTGCTAAAAATCCCTTCCCGTCATCACCTTCTTTTTTGGCTTCTAAGTAAGTTTGCCAGTTTTCAGAGGCATCTTTGGCGATTGATTTCGGATAGCGTCTGGTAACATCAATCATCTTACCTTGGCGATATTGCCAAATTTGCAGTGGATAGCCCGAAGCAGCATAAGATGTAAAAGCATAGGCAAAGCGATCGTCTCGACTTTCAAATTCTGATAGTCCGTCTTTGTCTAAATCTTGGAGTCGATAGCCAGCATTGCCCCATTCATGGCGTATTTTAGTGTATTGATTAGATGTGCGATCGTAACGATAAATTAATGAATAAACACAACAGTGCGCTCCACCTGTAAAGAAATCGGCGATTACTTCTGGTTCTTTGTTGCCGTCTAAGTCTACCACGGGCAACTCCAGTTTTCCAGCCAGACTACCCGAAGGGCGATCGGATTCACTTTCTTGCGGCAGTTTTTTAGCCAAAATTGTTTTACCTGCCCGGATGATTTTCAACCGAACATTTTTATACTGATATTCTTGGGGTTTGTCGTAAGATATTTCTGCCCGCACATTGCCCGATTGTCCGGTGATAGTTTCTGCGATCGCACATGTGTCAAACATTGCCACATTCAAAAGAGTTAAACCGATCAGAGATTGACTGATAAAGCAACGAATGTCATACATAAATGGTGTTCTATATAGCTTATTTATCTTTATACAACACCATAAAAACAGTCAATATCAGAAAATTGCCGCTGGTTGTATTTAACATTTTTGTAGTCAGATAATATTCATGATAATTGGCTATTGGTAATTGGCAATTAGTAATCGAAAATTATAAATTAGGGATTTGTCTGTTTGTCTCTATCCAACCTAAAAATCTCAAATCAGCAAACTTATCCAGCGTTGTGGGTATTAGGATTGGATGATTGTGACTTAATGCCTACCCCATTCTCTGGTTGCCTAAGAAAGCTCAAAATAACTTTTTTCATTAGCCAGTGCAAGGCTGTTAAAACTACAAAAGTAATGGCGATAATCACCAAAGGCTGTTTACCAAGAATTTCTTCTACGCCTTTGGTGATTATTGCATCAGGTTGCGTAATAAAATCCCAACTATTGAAACGCAAAAATCGTCCCCAATAAATACCAACGGCATTGAAAGCATGAGTAATTAACTCAACCCCCAAAATCCACTGACTTTTGCCAATGCGGTGTAAGTAGTAACCCCAATTAATTAAAGATATTACGTAAGCTCCAAACCCAGCTGAAATCACCACCAAATACACTGGAATTATAATTAAAGTAATCATCCATATCGATGGAACTCTACGGATATCATCTATTAGGTGAATTACATCAGTTAATAAATAAGGTGCATTCGGTAAAAAAGCGAAGAACACCAGGAAGCCGAACCACCAAACCCAAGAACGTCCGCGACGAGTGCGAAACAACCAAACACTCAAAGCCAAAGGTATAAAAGCCAGAAATAAGTTCCAAGTCATCCAAGCCACATTTCTTTGCAAGACTTGCATGACTATGGGTAGTAATTCAGAAAGACGTTCTTTCATATGCATTTCCAAAAAAAAAGGTGTGATTGACACTATTTTAAGGGGTTCAATTAGCTGGTGTGTTATTTTTCTTGGAAAATTAGGGGAAGGGGAAAGGGGAATAAAAACAAGTTTCAGAATTTAACTTGGACAATGCCCTCATGAATGCCCAAGTTAAATTCCCCTAACGCAGCAGTACTCGACTGCGGGGACCAATAGTTTGCTTGGATGCAGATGGTTTTGTGGGGCAATTTACATCTTTGCGCGAACAAATACTTGAGGCAAGACTTAAAGGATTGAGTGCCAAAGAATTACCGTTACTGAATTCTATATTGGGTTCAGCAGAGGGTGAGGGAGAATTTGACGAAGTTGCGATCGCGCTTTGTATAGGCGATATAATCTCACCACTACTCGGTGTACTTCCACCAGCATCAATCGGTGTACTTCCACCAGTCACAATCGGTGTACTTCCACCAGTCACAATCGGTGTACTTCCACCAGCATCAATCGGTGTACCACCACCAGTCACAATCGGTGTACCTCCACCAGTCACAATCGGTGTACCACCAGCATCACTACGGGGAGTGATGGGAGTTGCACCTGCGGGAATAGTGATGAACAACTTTATCAGAGGCGCCTTAGTCATTCTCAAGGAGGTGACGGTTGGCTTACCTGGTATATCCGACTTGAAATCAAACACTGTAGGGGTAGCACTACCATTAGTTTGGCTATATCGCGGTCCTTGTCCAGTTACTCTAAAAGTACCTTCATACTGCTGTCCCGTTTTTGGATCGGTGACAATGCCAGTGTAAAGCGCTTTTTTTAACCCAAACTCATCTTGAACTACAGCTTCAAATTTGGTTCCGGGCAATTTTCCTTGATAATTATATGATGTCAAATCACCGCTTGAAAGTGCTGGCGAAGTCAGCAAGCCATCAAATGAGACAACCGGAATGCCTTTAAAGTCAACGAAATAATGCAGACTGCCATCGGCGCGAGTTTGTACCTTCACATAGTTAGAGGTATACAAGGGTACTCCTTGGCGGGAATAAGTACCGTTGGAATCTGTATCTACACGAGTAACTACCTGGTTAAAGTTGGGATTAAATTTGGGAAGTTGGATAGTACCTGATAAAGTGCCAGTGCTTTGAATTGTGATTTGAGCCTCAGCACATTCTGCCCCGAAACCGATAATGGCTGCGACTATAGTGCTAGTAATAATTGGGTAAAGGGGAAGGGGGAAGAAAAAACTTTTTCCCTTATTTTCACTTTCAGGGAACTTTGAGTTGGATTTGGTTTTAATTGCTGACGATTTTAATTGCATTGAAAACTTCCTTGATTAATATGCGAAAAAAAAATCACGCATGTTTTTACAGCAGGGGAATCTCTGCTTTAATTGCGTGATAAAAATGAAAGTCAACTGACTACACCCGTATGCAGTTAGTGCATTTATTTACATTTACATCCGTACAAATTTAAAACCGGAATGTTGCTCTTAATGCCCCAATTAACAAAAGATCGTTAGCAGCATTGTGATCTGGATTGAAAATCACAAAGACACCCGGAGTGAGAGAGATATTGTCATTGAGTTGGGCGCGATAAAAAAGTTCTACGTGCAGTGATGTGTCGTCGCGTCCACCCGCTGTACCTCCTTCAGAAAAATTGGGAAAATTGAATCCTTCAGGTAAGGAACTAGAAGTAATTTTCGGGGGTTGTCCGACGAGAATACCGCCCAAATTGCCGGAACGCAGTAAGTTGGGAAAAGCAGCGAATATCATCCAGTTTGTAGTTTCCACACTTCCAGAGAGATTGACTGGATTTGAGTGAGTCCAGCCTCCCCAACCGCCTAAGTTAAAATTGGGATTAATGCGCCATGCGACCGTAGCGCCGACAGCATGGGTATCAAAAGCCGTCGCAGGTGCAAAAGGAGAAATTAACTGAGCATCGCCGATACCCGTTCCTAGTAAGCCATCGGGAGAGTGGGAGAAAAGATAATGCAGCCCGACATCGATGTTATTGGTGGGTGCTACAGTTAGTTGAGCGCCGGCGGTATATCTGCCGCCAAAAAGTCCGCCAGCTTGGATATCACCGGGAAAGCTGGGAATTTCGGCACTGTAAATGCCTTGTAAACTCAGGCGATCGCTTATTTGCCAGTCAAAGCCAATACCGCCAGTACCGTTACCAATTGCCAAAATCGGGTTACGCTGACCTAATAAAGAAATTGCTCCCTCTCCATTCCCTTCTAGAGGGTTAATACCGCGAAAGGTGTTACTAGGATTAACACCCACCGTACCGACAATAATTCCTAAGTTGTCTGAAACCGGAAATCGATAAGATAAATCACTGATATATAAATCGTTATTTGTATTTGACTCAAAACCCAACCGCCCCATATTGTTAAATACTGAAGACGCAGAAGAATTTAAATTTCCCGAACTCAGCCCAGTTAGCAGTAAATCTTGCCCTGTAAAGGAAGTAGCAAGGGTTAATTGCACGCTATTGGCAAAAGTCAGATTCGTTTCTGCCTTGCGTTCTGGCACTTTATCTCTAGGAAACAAATCCACATCAGCGCTATTCGTTCCCTGGAGGCTAAAAATAGCTTGCCCAAACAGTCGCGTTGTGGTAGAAAACTGATTTGCTTGTATTTCGCTTGTGTGGCTTTCTAAATTGTCTACCCGTTGCTCAACTTGTTTTAACTCTGCTTGAAACTCAGTTTGCAAGCGTTGCAACGCGATTAAATCCTCATCTTTAACAGTATTAGGCGTATTGTTAGTTATTAATTTATTAATCTGCTCCAGACAATGCTGTAAACCAGCCGCAAATTCATAACGATTGATAGCGCTGTTGCCTAGATAAGTTTTATTTGGATATCCCGCAATACAGCCATAGCGTTCTACCAGAGATTGCAAAGCTCCAAAAGCCCAGTCTGAAGGTTGCACATCGTCCAGTTGCGACACCGATGTGACTTGAGACATTTCGGCGGATGGGGGGAGTGGAGGAGGGGGGGAGGGGGAGATGGGGAGAGGGGGAGACTCCTTGGAGATGGGGGGAGCAAATTCTCCCTTGTCTCCCTTGTCTCCTTGTCTGCTTGTCTCCTTGTCCCCTCCTCCCCTTGTCCCCTTGTCTCTTACTTGAGCAAAGGAGCTTTGAGACTCAATTTTATCCCTAATTTGATTAAGTATATTTTGATGCTCTGGTTTGAGCGCTGACTGGACGGGTTGGAGACTTGCATCCGGTTGTATCAATTCAGGTGGTGTGATTTGGATCGGTGGGACAATTTTCTTTGCCTCACTCTGTTTTAACTGTTGCACCACATTATCTGACTCAACTAATGGCTGTTCAGGTAATTGTGGCGAAAATCCTTGCCCAGTAGTTAACGCGCCCGCCATTACCAGACCGATATCGCTCATTGTATTTCACTTTACTAACAGCAATATTTCTCTTGACATAAAAATTGCTATTAGTCAGGAAAATTTCGTAGCTATAAGTAATATAAATAACTAATATCTCAGCATGTAAGTGCTTTATTGCCATTAGCCATTACCCTTCTCCCCTCTTAAAAACCTTTCCCCTTTACCCCTTCCCTCTCTTTTTCATTAATGACCGATTACCTAGATAAATTACTCCTTGCTTGCGCTACAGTACTTTTTCAGCTCAGTTTCTAAAGCATCAGACTGTTTAGCTGTGGTTGCGGCTCCTGTCAATGCGGTATCGATATCTGTTCTGGCTTTTTGTATTCTTTGCCTACCAGATTCTGAGGCTTGTGCTATTTTGGCTGAACCGAGAGCCTTACCAGCTTTGGTTATCTGTTGACTGAGAGTGTCAAATACTTTTACAAATTTGTCTTGATATTTTTTCAGTTCGGGGTCTGGTAGGTTCATTTCCTTGAGCGATTTGGTGACAGCTTCGAGATCCTTAGCGAGTTTCAAACTGGTTGTCACCTGCTGACCTTTATTTTTGTCAATCAGAGCATTTCCTTCACTAACAGCCTTTATCAAGCGATCGCACTGAGCAACTTTGCTGTTATTGCAACCACTGAGCAACAAAGCGATGCTCAGACCAACAGGAATAATAATGATATATTTACGCCGAACAAACATTAAGACCCTACCAAAAATAAAATTTAAATCATAGTCAGCACAAATAAACATAACTCGTTTGGACTGGTTATAGAAAATCATTTTCGGGCTATTTGTCGGATTCTACGGGGATAAAGGATAAAATTTTCATCCTTTCTTCGCTCCGGAGTTAGCGTCGATTTTTAACTCAAGTCGTAATAACTACGAAAATTTGCCTTTTTTATGGGATTTCTAGTTAAATCCCCAGGTAGGGCATTGATTTATTAGGTAGAAAAACGGTCTACTGAAGACATTGAGATGCATCATACTAACAAACGTGAAAAAAATTTTAACACTGTTAGTAGCAGTAAGTTTCACAGTGGGCGCTTGTAGTGCGAATCAAAATCAAAGCGCTGCACCCAGTCCCGAAGCGGCAGCTACGTCTACTCCGGTTAAAGATCAAAAAACTCAAAATAAACCTTTAGTTGTAACTACTGTAGCCCCTTTGACTAATATCGTCAGTAATATTGCAGGCGATCGCATTGAAGTTAAAGGCATCATTCCCGAAGGCACAGACTCTCACACCTTCGAGCCTCGCCCCTCGGATGCCGATATACTATCCAAGGCTAATCTCATAATCGCCAATGGCTTACATTTAGAATCCCCTACAGAAAAACTAGCAAAAGCTTCTAAACCTAAAGACACTAATATTTATGAACTAGGTGACAATACAATTACCCAAGACAAGTGGCTCTTCGATTTCAGCTTCCCCAAAGAAAAAGGAGATCCCAATCCGCATTTATGGGTGAATCCCAAGTATGCTGAAGCTTACGCCAAACTAGCGGCTGAACAATTAACCAAGTTAGACCCCGCTGGCAAGGATTACTATGCCACCAACCTAAAAAATTACTTAGAACGCCTAGATGCTCTAGATAAGGCTACACGCGCAGTTGTAGCGAGTATTCCGGCAAAAAACCGCAAACTCTTGACTTATCACGATTCCTGGGCTTACTGGGCGCGAGAATATGGCTTTGAGGTGATTGGTGCGATTCAACCTTCAGATTTTAAAGAACCTTCCGCTCAAGATGTCGCGAAGCTAATCGACCAAGTTCGTAAAGTAGGTGTGCCAGCAATTTTTGGTTCCGAAGTCTACCCCAGTAAGGTAGAAGAACAAATCGCTCGTGAAGCGAAGGTAAAAACCGCTAACACTGCCGATGATGAGTTACCGGGTCAGGGATCGGCTAATGCGATGCAAAACACGAATCCTGAGCATACATACATTGGCATGATGGTCAACAATATGCGAATCATTGCCGAAAATTTGGGTGGAAAACCTGATTTAGTACAGAATGTCAACACTACTAATGTGGTTGGACTAACGGCTCAATAAGGAGGCACGGAGAAGGGAGAAGGGAGTCAGGAGTCAGGAGTCAGGAGGGAGGAGTCAGGAGAAGGGAGTGAAAAAGCTTTTATATATGACTTTCACTTTTTAGGTGCTGTACTTTATGGGGTTGCTGAATTAGGATATGAATTTGTTTCACGCAGAGTCGCAGAGTCGCACCAGAGTAAGGGTTTAATATCCTTGATTTTTATAGTTTCATACTTCAATTCAGCAACGCCTACTTTATTTGCTTGCAAACTGCTGTATTTATCTACTGAATTCTGCTCCTGTCTCCTATCTCCTCCCTCCTGTCTCCTATCTCCAGACTCCTGTCTCCTCCCTCCTGTCTGCTCCCTCCTGTCTCCTATCTCCTGACTCCTGTCTTTCTAAAAAGGTAATTTATTGCTAATGGAACAAGCATTATTAGAAGTAAAAAATTTAGCTTGTGGTTATGAGACTAAACCTGTGTTTTCACAGGTGAATCTTTCCCTCTACCCTGGTCAACTCTCTGGCTTGGTGGGACCATCAGGTAGCGGTAAAAGTACTTTGATTAGGGCAATTTTAGGGTTAGTTCATCCTTGGGAAGGAGAAATTTGGTTTCGAGGCAAACGTCTAAAACCCGGACAAGCACCACTGCGAGTCGGCTATGTACCTCAAGTAGAAACGGTGGATTGGACTTTTCCTGTCACGGCTGAACAAGTGGTGATGATGGGGCATTACCGAAAGCAAAAAATGTTACCTTGGGCTTCAAAGCGCGATCGCATTGCGGCTAGAGAACTGCTGGATCGTGTCGGTGTCGCTCATGTCGCTCATCAACCTATCGGTAATTTATCTGGTGGACAACAGCAGCGGGTTTTCCTTGCGCGTGCGTTGGTGGGAAAACCAGAAATTGTGCTTCTGGATGAACCTACAAGCAGTTCTGATTTACACGTTCAGCACGAACTTTTGCATCTGTTGGCTGATTTGAATCAGCAAGGCTTAACTATTTTACTATCCACCCATGACCTGAACTCGGTAGCCACGCATCTACCTTGGGTAGTATGTTTCAATCACGGCTTGATTTGCCAAGGACAACCGATTGATATCTTTACTCCCGCTAACCTGGAACGGACATTTGGTGCAGAAATGGTAGTATTTCACCAAGGCGATCGCATTTTAATCGCTAGTGGTGGTACTTCGTTGCGTCATCAAATGCAGCGTAATTTACCGCCAAACTTACTCGAAACTAAATCAAAAGCCTAATTTAAATATTAAATATATTTGCATGAATTTTATTCTCGAACCCTTTCGCTATGAGTTTTTTAGCCGTGCCATTTTGGTAGGAATGATGGCAGGTTTATTATGTGGTGTTATGGGTGTTTATATCACAACCCGGCGGATGAGTTATATTGCCCACGGTCTATCTCATGCCATTTTGGGCGGGGCTGTATTAAGCTATGTTTTGGGGCTTAATTTTTACATTGGTTCGGGAATTTGGGGCTTTGCTGCTGCTGTTTTAATTCAGTATTTGACGGGAAACAAAATCTATTCAGATGCAGCAATTGGTATTGTCACCACCGCTAGTTTTGCTTTGGGGGTAGCTGTTATCAGTTCTTACCGCAAGTTTAGCCAAAACTTTGAAGCGGCTTTATTTGGCAATGTATTGGGTGTTTCTCCGACAGATTTGTGGGTGGTTACAGGTGTAACTATTGTTTTGCTGAGTACGGTTTTTTTATTTTATCGCCCTTTGCTGTTTTGGTGTTTTGATAGAGAGGTTGCTCAAGTTCACGGTGTCCCTGTTTTAGCAATGGATACTTTGTTTGCTTTGATGCTGGCAACTTTACTTGTAGCGACTTTGAATGTATTGGGTGTAACGCTGATTATTTCGGCGGTGGTGATTCCGGCTTCAATCGCCAGATTGTTGAGTAATCACTTTGGTTATATGATGATTATTTCAGGTTTTTTAGGAGCTGCGATCGCTTTTATTGGTATCTATCTCAGCTATTACTTAGACATCGCTTCTGGGGCTAGCGTTGTGCTACTTTCAACTATGATATTTGCCTGCGTCTTACTTTGGAGAACTTTTCAACGCAGACAAAAACGCCATATTCCCTCTTTACATTAAATGGGTTTAAACCGCTGATAAATTGTCGCGCTTCCAATCGCAGTCAGGACTGAAGTCCTTATTACTAATTTGCTCTTGCTTGTGGTTTTCGTCGCTGCTGTATTAGCAATCCCATCGCCATCCCAATTCCGACAAAGGCTGTAAAGTAAAATAAACTAATTAAGCGGATATAAATTGGTGGTGCGATTCCCTCAACTTCAATCTCCTGCGCTACTTTCATCGCTGGAAATTGACGATTAGATCGAGGATTAGGAGTTGCTTCTACCTCAATTTTGTGGGGTGAACCATCAAAAAATTGCTCCTGCCAGGTTAACTTGCCTTGTTGGTCGGAAACACCTTTGTAGGTAAAAACTGTTAAATTATGTTCTAAGGCGATCGCTTTCACTTGCAACGCTACATCTTTAATTGGTTGTCCTGTGACGCTATCCTTGACTTGTAGCGCTAAATTCGCAAGTTTTCCGACAGTCGCGTTTTTATCACCCTCAAGTCTGACTTCCAATTGCTGAGATTTTTGAATTGATGGAGCGATCGCTTCCGTAGTATTTGAGTGTCCGCTGCCGTGAGCTTCTGCAACTTCTGCACTAATATTGATAAATAATAGCGTTATTATCGCCACCACCGTCAACGCACTTAACAACAAACGCACTGACTGCGGGGCAATTTCACCTTCTTGGAGTTCTTCTTGTCCACCAATAACCCAACCACCCAACAATCCAACTGATAATAAGATAGCGGCAACAACAACAAAATATTTATATTTAACTGGATTTTCTCGAACTTTTAAATTCAAGGTTTGCTCATAAGTCGCAAAAGCATTTGCAACCAGTGGTGAAACATTTACCCGCAGTTGATAATTACCACGAATCGGTAATATCTGCTGAATTTCTAGCTTCCCATCAGGTGCAGCCGCTTTCATTTGCAGTAACTTTGTTCCTTCAACAATGGGAAAATCTGTTGTTAACCAAAAGTTACGCGGTGGTGTCAAAAGTTCTAAGCTGATTAAAGCATTTTCTAACGGTTTACCCGCTGCATCAACAGCTTGTAGCGTCAAAGTTACGGGAGATTGTGGTTTTTTTGCTTCTGCTTCAAAGGGCAGAATCTGTTCTAAGGGGGGGTTGGTTGTAAGTTGTACTCTCGGTGCAGAAGTTTGGGAAACTCCCACAAAGGAATAAAGAATTGACAACGCGATACAAACAGCGCTGATAACTCCGAACAAGCGATATTTTTTCATCTCAAACCTTTTTGGGGAATCTAGATGTTAGGAGTCAGAAAGCTTCTGTGTTGTGGCTTCTGACTCCTAACTACTTTACCAGGGCAGGGGGAAAGGGGAAAGGAAAAAAGGGGAAAGGAATAGAGTTGTTTAATACTATGAGAAAGTTTTTCCTTCTCTTTCCTCCAAATGGGTTTAAAGCCCCCACTTTTTAAGTGGTCTATAAGAAAGAAGGGGTTCAATCAGGAATCCAATTTCTTTTCCCTTTCCCCCTCTTAATGAAGTCACATTAAATTATTTCCCAGCAAAAATAAGATGCATCTGAAAATTGTGGGAATTATGATAATTTAGTGACATGCAACTCCTAATGTATGGTGACGTGCTGAGTGTGCTGTGTTATGAGCCGCAGGGTAAGTGGAGAATAAGACAGTCCAGATAACTAAAGAAGATAACAGCATATAAATCGTTACCTGCACAGGTTTAGACAGGGTAACGTTTGCGGTCTTTTGCAACACTGAAGGACGAGATAAAGTAGTCATTTTTGACCTTTTATAATTAGTTTGGGTAGTTCATCAATCAAAGGGCATTTTGCCGCTTTATTGCAAAAAGATATACGATAAACTTTCTTTTTGACAACTGTGTATAAAATGTGTTCGTTGGTTATGCCAGCTAAAAAGAGGGGAAAAAGCGCCTAATTTTTCTTCTTTAATCTTAATATCCAATGACCGTGATTACTTAGTTTAAATTGGCTAATGACGCGATCGCTTTCTTCTAAATTAAAAATCAACAATTTTTTTAATTTGGAATCAAGGTGAAACCGACGCATCTTGATGACGCAAAGTTCCTTTGTTAAATCCACAACGGAAAAGTTAGATCCCCGACTTCTTTAAGAAGTCAGGGATCTGAGCATCAGACAATAAAGTAATAGATTTGACTTTATTTATCGAAGAAATACTTAAAATACAGAAAGACAAAATCAAATTTTTCCTGCCTTTTTTACACTTATTGCCTCAACTAGCAACCTGAGAAGATTATTGACAAAAATTATTGATTTCGATAATATACATAAGTCAATTGCAAATGATTTGCAAACTTATTTATTTGGGCGGTAATTGGAAATTCCATGCCTAACAACTTTGCTTTGGGGCAAGAAAACCTTTGGAGCCGCCGTCAGCTGCTGAAGCTGGGATTAGCTGGTGCGGGTGTGACTGGGGCGGCAGCCCTTTTGCAGATGTTCAATGCACAAAGTAAGTCAATTGTCAAAATACCGCCTATGGAGGCGATCGCACCAACAAATGCACCAAAAAACGCTGCCAACCCGATGCAGGTGCTACGGAATTTTGATTATGGCACGGTAAAGCAGGAAAATGGACGCACTATCCGCGAATTTCGCTTAACTGCGGGGACTTCCATCATTGAGCTAAATAGTGCTGTATCTTACAACATCTGGGATTTAAATGGTCGGATTCCCGGACCCACATTGAGAGCAAAACAAGGCGATCGCGTGCGGGTATTGTTCCACAATCAAGCCGGACATTCGCACTCTTTGCATTTTCACGGTGTCCACCCCGCAGAAATGGATGGTATTCGTCCTGTTAGCAACGGTAGCGCCACAATTTATGAATTTGACGCGGAACCTTATGGCGTTCATTTGTACCACTGCCATATTGAACCAGTAACCCGTCACATTGCCAAAGGCTTATACGGAATGTTTATCATTGACCCACCCAAAGCGCGTCCACCGGCGGATGAGATAGCTTTAATTATGGCTGGGTACGACATCAATGATGATAACCGCAATGAGTTTTACGCTTTCAACGGTTTGCCGCATTATTACATGGATAATCCGATTAAGATTTACCAAAATCAGTTGATTCGGCTATATGTCCTCAACATTATTGAATTCGATCCAGCGGTTACTTTTCACCTGCACGCCAACTTTTTTGATGTTTATCCTACAGGAATGACTCTCACTCCCACCCACAAAGCAGATGTAATTACGATGGGTGTAGCGGAAAGACACATTTTAGAATTCAGCTTTCGCTATCCGGGTAAGTATATGTTTCATCCGCATCAAGATGCGATCGCCGAAAATGGCTGCATGGGTCAATTTGAAGTAGTTGCGGACAGCAAAAACGCGCTTTCAACTCGAAAGAAATCCTAACAGACAACAATATAAATTTAAATGTCTTGCATTATACTCTGCATCAAATTAGGGCAGAGCCTAAATTATTTGAAAAAAATTATTGAAGTTACAGTTAATTTTTTTGAATTAGTTGATAAAAAATCTCATTATATGCGAGAGTAAATTCTACGACTAAATGTCAAACTAACGTGCTGTTACTAACTGGCAAAGTTTTAATTAATACCTTTCAAACGTTTCTTGGAGCAAAAATGATCAAATTTCGTTACATTTTTATGGCTGTTGCAGCTTCTGCCATCGTTTCCCTGAGTTCGTGTAGTAGCGGCACACCAAGCGCAGAGAATACAAAAGCCCCTGTTGCCAATAGCCCCCAGGCAAGCGAGACAGTAAGTAATAATAGTCACAGCGGTCACGGTAGCAAAGATCAAATAAATATCAACACTGCGATATTATCCGAGTTGGATAAGTTTGAGGCAAAGCTAGCAATACCAGCATTATCAAACAAAATTCAAGCTAATCGTCCTTATGCCTCACCAGAAGAATTAGTTGCCAAAAAGGTAATTAATCAAGAGCAGTTTAATCAAATTAAAGATATCGTGACTGTTCAGGAAGTAGTACTCACAGGTGAGGCAAAAGATGTTGACTATATGAGTAAATTGGGATTGATGAAAGGGCATCTTTTAGTAGCAAAAGAACTACTAGAGCAAAATCAGCCTAAACAAGCCGAACCTCATATTGGGCATCCAGTTGAAGAAATTTATGTTGATGTTGAAGAACAATTAAACGAACGTAAAGTAAAAGAATTTAAAACAACTTTAGTAAGTTTGCAAGATTTAGTAAAATCGAATCCGAAAGCAGCCAAATTAAAAACTGATTTTGCCTCTTCAATGCAAGCTGTAGATGGTGCGATCGCAGCTTTACCAGAAGCGCAACGCTCAAAAACAGGATTTGTACTACAAACGATTAATGAGCTATTAGATTCAGCAAACTCAGAATATGGTGCTGCGATCGCTAACGGCAAAATATCTGCGGCAATAGAATATCAAGACTCTCGTGGTTTCGTCATCTACGCGAACGAATTATACAAGGGAATTTCTAGCCAAATGGCGAAAGACTTTCCGGAAGCACATAAAGCCATTGAAACAAGTATGGCTGAATTAGTAAAAGTTTGGCCCTCCGCTATTCCTCCAGCTGCACCAGTGAAAACTCCTAATGATGTTACCAAGCTGGTAAAAACTATTGAACAAAACTCTCAAACCGTGATTGATAAATCAAGCACCCAAGCGCAGCGATAACAGTTTTACTTAATTCTTAATAGCAAAATTGAGGAGTTTGAAATTAGCTTATAAGTGAGAAGAAAGTAGAGACGTTCCAGTGGAACCTCTCTACCGTGCCTCCTAACTGATTCTCATTACTCTCCACACGTAACTTCAACTAACGACTCATGCAAGAGCTTGACCACAAAAAGACTATCGACCTACTCAACGCAATCATGGAATTTGAACTAGCCGGAGTAGTCCGCTACACTCATTATTCTCTGATGGTTACAGGTCCTAACCGCATTCCTATCGTGGGTTTTTTCAAAGCGCAGGCTAGCGAGTCTCTACTTCATGCTGAACAGGTGGGAGAAATACTCACAGGTTTAGATGGACACCCTAGCCTAAAAATTGCCCCGATGGAAGAAACTTATAAGCATTCAGTTAAGGATATTTTGACAGAAAGCTTATCCCACGAAAAGAAGGCTTTGGATTTGTATAAAAATCTGCTGGAAACTGTCACCAATGCCAGCATTTACTTAGAAGAATTCGCCCGTAATATGATAGGACAGGAAGAGATGCATAATCTCGAACTGAAAAAAATGTTACGCGATTTCAGCTAAGAAAAGTGAGGAGTGAGGAGTCGGGAGTCAGGAGTCAGGAGTTAGGAATTAAAACTATTAACTATTAACTCTTCACTTTATAAGTTAGGAGTAAAAAGTTAAAAATTAAAACTACCACCTCCTGACTCCTACCTCCTACCTCCTGACTCCTGTACTCCTAACTACTAACTCTTAACAGACGATGGATTTTAGTACTGCCTTACCGACTTTTGTAATTACACTCCGAGAAGGAGTAGAAGCTGCCCTCGTTGTAGGGATTGTGCTTGCCTTGTTAAAAAAAGCCAAACAATCTCAACTTAACTCTTGGGTGTATGCTGGTGTGGGCGTTGGCATTGCCCTGAGTGCGCTGGTAGGTGTGTTGTTGAGTTGGGTAACGATCGCGCTAAGTGCCGCTAATCCACAGTACGCATCGGTGACAGAGGTTTTGCTAGAGGGATTTTTCTGCGTATTAGCGATCGCTATGCTCAGTTGGATGCTCATCTGGATGACCAAACAAGCCAGATTTATGAGAGCTACTGTTGAAGGAGCAGTCACAAGCGCTCTCAAAGCAGATTCTAATGCCGGTTGGGGCGTTTTTTGGTTAATTTTGATTGCCGTTCTTCGCGAAGGCTTTGAAACAGTTTTCTTCGTCGCTGCCAATTTTCAACAAGGATTCATGCCAGCTTTCGGTGCTATTAGCGGTTTAGTTGCGGCAGCTGCTGTTGGTGTGCTGATGTTTAAATGGGGTGTAAAAATTAACATCCGGCAATTTTTCCAGGTGATGGGCATTTTTTTGGTATTTATTGTTGCCGGGTTGGTAGTGACCGCACTGCAACGCTTTGATGAAGCTGCTGCTGCTTTGGCATTAAGCGATCGCGCTTCTGAAAGCCTTTGTTTTTATTACGAACGCTTTACCAAAGTCCATTCTTGCATTTTGGGTCCGATGGTTGCAAATACCTCCAAAATCTTACCTGATGAACAATTCCCAGGCATTATTCTTAAATCATTATTTGGCTATAGAGATAATCTTTATCTCGTGCAAGCAGTAGCTTATATAGTATTTTTAGTGACTATTGGCGGCACATATTTCCGTAGTATTACAGGTGGCAAGATCGGTCAAAATCAGCAAAGTAAACAAAAATCTATGAGTTCCAGTTCTGATTAAATATGCCGCTTGACCTGCCATACATGGCTTTTGTCCTAAAGAGAATGGGGAAGATCGTCAGGTTTTTCCTCACCATGACCGTTGGCGGAGCCTCTCCCTTGGAGAATCGCCTCCAGATGTGGTCTAAACGTCCAGTTGATTCGTTCGCCAACTGGACGAGCGGTTTTTGGAACCGCGTGAACCCAGTCTTCTTGACAGCCAGGGAGCATGATCAACAAAGACCCGCTTTCTAGATGGTAGTCAACCGTTTCACCGCGTCCCAATTTGCAAAACAATTTTGCCGCGTGTGCGCCCGCTTTGGGAAAGTTGATGTGCTTTTTTTACTTCTGTAAGCGGCAGAACCGTTTCGATGTGTATTTTCAATTTGCCTTCGTCAATCAGACGGTTGATTTCGGTTAATTGCCCCGCGTTCGGCTTACAAAAGACAAACGCGGCTTCTGTGCCGAATTCTTTTGCTTTTTCTTCGGACGGAGTCTGCGCCGACGAGACCAGAAAGCCGCCCTTTTTCAGAGTTTGAAAGGCTCGCTCCTGGGTGTCGCCGCCGATCGTATCGAAAACTACATCCACGTCTTTGACGACTTCTTCAAACGGTTGCCGCGTGTAATCAACGAATTCATCCGCGCCCAAATCGCGGACGAATTTTTCGTTTTTGCCCGAAGCCGTGCCGATAACGATCGCGCCTTTCGCTTTGGCAAGCTGAACAGCCATCGAGCCGACTCCGCCCGACGCTCCGGTTATCAAGATTCTTTGCCCGCTGCTCAGATTCGCCAAATCGAACATCGCTTGCCATGCAGTCAACGCGCCAATTGGAATCGCCGCCGCCTCTTCAAAATCGATGCTTTCCGGTTTGGGTGCGATCGCGTCCACTTTTGTAACCGCGTATTCGGCGTAACCACCGGAGAGTCCTGAAAGGGTCATCCCATAAACCGCATCGCCCTTCTTGAAAATTTCAACGCCATCCCCCCACCTCTTCGACGGTTCCGGCGATGTCGCCGCCCAGAATGAGCGGAAGTTTGAACCCGAACCTTTCGCCCATCCGATCGCGGATTTTCCAGTCAGCCGGATTGACCGCCGCGACGTGAACTTTCACCAGAACCTCGTCCGCTTTCGGCTCTGGACGTTCGACGACGTAATCCAAAACGCTCTCATCGCCATATTCGTTAATCACTACTGCTTTCATTTTTTCCCATGCTCTATTCAATTGGTATGACAAAATTATTTCGTCATTATCAAAACCTGCGGCACGCAGCCCAACGACTAAGCTCACCTGACGCCGAAAGCCGGAGCGACGGGAGCGCAGGCTGTAGGCGGTCGGGTGCAGCGCCTTGTTCGGCTGGTGGTGGCTGAGTGGTGCCTCAAGCTGATTCTTTTTCTCATCTGCTTCCTCATGTCACGTAGATATCACACCTTGGCGACGCATTTGATTTCGATCATCAGTTCGGGAAAACCGAGCCGCTCGATTTGCACGATAGTACTCGCCACAACAGCAGCGCCGGAAAAGATATCCTTACGGCATTTGACTGCCGCAGCATAAGCCGTTTCCATGTCGGTGACAAACAACACTTCGTCAACGACATTATCAATCGTCGCGCCGTATTGCGCCAACACCTTTTGAACGTTGGCGTAACACTGCCGCATCTGCGCTTCCATGTCACCGAGGCTAACGATGTCTCCTTTCTCGTCGTGGCTTACCTGTCCGGACAGATAGATGGTGTCGCCGACTTTGACTGCTTGTGAGTAGTTGTATTCCTGCTCCCACGCTACGCCCAAAACTTTCGCTTCTTTGTTGATCGCCATGATAATTGCTCCTTGAATTTATCGCTTACAGTTCAGTTCTAACCCTAAGTTGTAGGGGTGCGGTCATTGAGACCACCCTCCGCCAGAGTTGCAGTTACGAAACCACAACCTTAATTTTCCATAATTTACCTCTTTGCGTGTAACCAAGCCGCGCACAGCCGCCGAACGACTAAGATAAGCGGCGGTAAGCAACCTTTGTAACCCCACCACGATCTCTCTTCCGTCCGCTTCACTGGCTTGTTATATTGCGTCACTACATGCCGACTTTAGCTTGAAATTCCTCAATATTGGCGGGTGAGAAATGCCAGTCAAAATAGTGCCTGCTAAGATCAGACGGTGCGATGAATCTCTTGTCCACAACTTCCTTATCTATGACTGCTCTATCTACATTCATTACTCACCTATCTAACGCTAGCTACCGCCTCAACCTCAACAAGTGTTGATGGTGATGCGAGGGAAGCTACGCCGATACCAGTTACAGATGGACGAGATTCGCCTAAAAAGCCAGAAAGAATAGGGGCAAGAGTTTCCATGTGTTCTCCAAGTTCACCTCGGACATACACGCGAACTTGCAATAACTGTCCGACTGATGAACCAGCGGCTGTTAGGGCAATTTTAAGATTTTCAAGCGCCTTTCTCGCTTGTCCTTCGATCGAGTTCTCTGTGGTTTCATATTGATGATTCCAATCGACCTGACCAGATACGAAAACTAGCCCCAATTCCGTCTCGACAGTAGCTTGAGACATACCAAATGCAGCACCATCGTACAGTTCCTCTGGATTGATTAGTTTTTTGCTCATGTTGTCCACCTAGTTGATTTGAGTAAACCCTAGCAGCTATGTTAAGCCGTAGCAAACAGTTCTGATCTGAGTACTAGGCTCTCTTCGCTGTCCGCTCTAGTGCAATACTCGCCTGAGATTACCACATCGGCTGGTTTATGTTTATGAGAACTATTGCTCAATTGTTTTTGTAAGTGGAGTTTTAATCAATAGAGATATTGAAACTCCATTTGCCACTTGTGACAGACTGCATCTTTTGGCTCGAAACCTTACCAAGGACTCGCAGTATAACGATTATTTGGGCTGACAGTTTCCGTCTAAAATCCCGAATTAGCGTAGTTAGGGAGAATATTGTCAGCCTAATATCTAAAAATCCATCGTCAAAGGGATTGCAGCTTTCGTCCCTTTATCTGCTGCTCACAGCAGTCCTATAAATTGAAAAGAACTTTCAACCCCTCTTTAAGCGATGCAGGCTTTCGCCCAAGCAGGTTTTCCATGTCGGGGCTTACCTCTTCTTCCTGCCCGTTCTTGATGTCCGTTAGAAAACCCACGACCCTCCCAAGCATAGTTTCCGGTACGCCACGTTCTTTCATTTGCGCCTCAAATGCTGATTTCTCAGCAGGTGTATAACCTACTTCTTTACCTGATAAGTCAATGCTGGCGGGCGTTTTCACGTGGGCACTGGAGCGTTTCCGGCGCGTCGAATAAAGCAGGATCGCGGTTCGCCGCACCATACGACACCCAAACCGTCGCGCCCTGCGGCACGGGAACGCCGCCGATAACGGTATCCACGGTGGCAGGTCGGTATAAGCCCATCACCGATGTGTCGTGGCGCAAGAGTTCATCGGTTAGATTTTCGGCGTCCACGGTTCCCGATCCGACGGCTTCCCATTGGTCACGCCGATTCAAAAGCGAGTGGAACGCATTGGCGATAGTATTGATGGCGGTTTCGTGTCCGGCAAAGAAAACGATCGCAATGTCCGCGACTAACTCATCCTCTGACAAATCGTTTTCCCCGGCAGTACGACCGGCGACCAACGCGGAAATCAAACTGTCGTCCGGCGTCGCGGCTTTTTGGGCGACCATTTCGCGGACGTAGTTTTCCAACGCCCGCAAACCGTGTGCTGCGCCGACTTGCACCTCGACGGGTAAGCCGGGTGTCTGGAACGCGACAAGGGCATCCGACCAGCCGCTCAACTTCTCAGCGTCCGCAAGCGGAACACCCAGTAGTCGGCAGATCGTTCGTAGCGCAAGCGGCTTGCACAAGGTCAGGAGCAGGTCAGTTTGAGCGCCCGACGCCGCGATCAAATTGAGCAGGTCTTCGACATCCGCTATCACCGTCGGGGCGAGCGACTGAATGCGCTTTGGGGAGAACGCCGCCATGAGCGGGTCACGTAAGCGGGTGTGGAGAGGCTTGTCCACGTTGATCAGGTTGTAGGCGAAGAGCGGCGACGTGAGTGGATAGATGGCGAGGGCTTCGGGCGCGAGATGAACTCCCGCGCTAAACGCCTCGGATGACGCGAATGTCACGGCATCACCCAAAACATCATGTACTTCCTGCCACCGCGTCACGGCGTAAACATGAAGTGCGGGCAAGAATGTCACGGGAGCCTCGGAGCGCATCTGCGTGAGGAGCGTGAATCGGTCGGTGGTAAATCGCGGGTTATGCGGGTCGAACTGTTCGGCGGCGGTTGGGTGTGGCATCAGGTTGGTGGCTTTCTTACGAGTGATATTGACAGCATATTGTCAATATCAATATTATCTGATTGACAATATGCTGTCAATCAGTGGTTTGCATTTTCTGCGTAATGGCTTCCAGAAGTGCCACGGCACGAGTGATTTGTTCCTCGTCAAAGTCTTCGGCGATCGCATTTGTCCACTGCCATTCGCGCTCCAACGCATCGTAATACGTTGCCCTGCCTGCTTCCGTGAGCAGCAAGTGCATCGCTCTGGCATCGCCGGGATTTTCGGCGAACTCAACCAGACCGTCGCTTGCCATGTCGTCAGCGAGTCGTTGTACGGCTTGCCGTGTTAAGCCCATATGCCGCGCCAATTCGCTTACCGTGACGCGCTTTTCAAGTGCGAATAACTCGCTCAGTGTTTGCCACCGAGCATTGGTTATTCCTGTACCCCGCATTAGGCGTGTTCCTGATTTTTGCACCGTTGCGTTCATCCGAAGTACGGCGCGAATCAGATCGGTTAAAGCGTTCGACGCAGGCGTTTTTTTCTTATGGTAAAAAGGCACGTTCTTGTTTCCCGCAATTCGGGCATCTATCGTATTATCGGCAAGCAGGGCTTCTACCGTTCTTATTACCACGGACACCGCGCCTTTTCATCGGGCGCAGGACGGCATTGGCTTTTATTGCGTTGTGTTTAGTTTCTTGAGACAGCGTTGATTATGCCACGCCCACAGCTGTAGCGAACCGCGCCCATACTGGCTGAGATGAACCACACGCTTTACGCCCGTCTGTTGAATGGCTTGGGCATAGTTGCTGCCAATTCTCCGGTAATATGCTCTCGAATCGGGCACGGTAAAGTTTGGCGGCACCATAGCATACACAGCATCGGCACCGCTAAAGGTGGACACCAGAAAATCAACCAAAATTTATGCTAACACCTCTTTTTTGTCCAAAGTCCACCTTATAATCGTTACCGAATATATTTATTAAGCGCAGCCTTACACAGAATTGCTATCACAGCCAGGGAATGTGTTTCTTAGAAGATTAAGAATTAGGGCTATTACGCACTTGTTATCATTGAACTGTGAATCCTGGAGGTACGATCGCATCCTCCAAATCAGCTCCTAGCAGGTTTGCCCCTTCTATTTTCGCATCTATTAGATTTGTTTTTTGCAAGTCTGCTTTCTGTAAGTTTGCTCCTAATAGATTCGCTCCTTGTAGGTTTGCCTTCTCTAGGTCTGCATCAAACAAATTTGCATTCTCTAAGTTTGCTCCTGCTATGTTTGCTTTACCTAAATCTGCTCCTTCTAAATTTGCTCCTAACAGATTTGCACCTTGTAAATTTGCCTTCTCGAAGTCTGCATTTGCCAAGTTCGCATTTTCCAAGTTTGCTGCTTGCAAGTTTGCCGAACTCAGGTCTGCTCCATTCAGGTTACACCCGACACATTCTTTGGTTTGTAACAAACGTCTCACATTTGCGCTTACAGACTGTATTGGCGATGTAACCGGGGATATTATTGGAGCAGGTGTAGATTCTGTTTGTGATTGAGCTAAAGCGCTAGGCTGGTCAAGTAGAGAAAACCCCCCTACAAATACAATAAATACTGCCGAGACGACCCAGTAAGTTAATTTTTTTGCAATTGATTTATTCATTTTATTTTTATGGCTTTGCTTTTACAGAAGCCATCATTAAAGTGCATAGTTTTCACTTTAATGATGGCTCATAGATTAAATCAAACATTATTTTTATTCAGATTCATAACTTAAAGTGATTAAAAAATAGTTTCTAAATTTTTGTGTATAAATGGTTCTTTATTGCGAGCATGGCAAAGGGAGCATCCTAGTTTTTATTTAGCGAGCAAAAATTAATCAATTATGGAACAAGTCTTGTATTTCACGTCGCTGTTGTTCAGGTTTAAACTCGCGGACTGAAACTTGTCTTTAGAGGATGCGAGTGAAAGTCCCTCACCCCAAACCCCGCTTCCATTCCTCCCCCCGTGGGGGAGAGACTTTGAAAACCCTGATTTACTGTTCTCCTTCCCTTATAGGGAAGGGGTTAGGGGTTAGGTTTCTAGGGTTTTGATGTTAATAACGATACTTTTCAAACATCCTCTTAGCCATTTCTATATTTTGGCAAAAAGAAAATGTACAAACCCATGTATTCCCACTTTTTTCATAGCTGAACTTATTTTTTGGAAAAATATGAAATTAGGTTTTAGCAACACAACCCGTCAAATCCCGTAAGAACGGGGATAAGGCTTTAAGAGTGTCTTAGCTTGATAGACATAAACGACGTTGATAACCACCCCACCTCGTCGAATCGGTATCGTTTCGATCGCACTCAGGCTTTTAAAGTAAGTTCGATAATTAGCCATTAAATCTTTTCTGAGATTAAAGGGGGCAGTAGTGATGTACAGCGCATCTTTTCCCAACCATTGCCCAGGCTTTGACCAAAAAGCAAAGCCACGCAGATCCTTGCCAATATCAAAGCAAGTAATCGGTGTGTCAGCTAGAGGTTTAAGGGACATCGCAATCGGTCCACCTAGGTAATAGCGATTGGTGAATATAAAGCTAGAGTTGTGTAGCGCTGCACTGAGGATAGGAGATTCAGCAAAACCGCGTCGCAGTTGCCGAATATCAATTAGTTCTGTAGAGGGGTCGTCCTTGGGAGACAAGAATCCTCCCATTAAAGCGTATTGACTAGGCTTTTGCATGATTCCTGTTGTTATTTGCAACAGGACAATAAGTAACATGCTAGCGATCGCAATTCCCGAACCTAAGAGCCATCGACGTACAGAACGTCTAGATTTATCTTGCCAGATAACTGCCTGTTGCCCTAATAGTAAAGTTGTCCCCCAAAATCCTGGCATCGTCCAAGCCGGCAAAATTTGCCGATATCCTCCGATGAAAGTAAACCCGAAAATTATGGGTAGGGACACCCATAAAATCAATAGTACCGAAGCGTCTAAATCTTTTTTGGAAGTTAGTGATTTCTGATAAAAAATTTGAGTTATTCGAGTTACTGCTTGTCGCAAACTCACCCACCAAAGCGGAAATCCGATAGTGGGAAATAGGTAAGCTATCCCAAGAAACAAGACAGATATTACACTCAGCAGATTGTAGCCGCTTCTAGGTACTGCACGCTCTGACTGAAAACGAAAAGACACCCAATCATGCTGGATATTCCAAAACACAATTGGGGAGATGGTGATGATAAATAAGCTTAACCCTAACCATGCCCAAGGCGATCGCACAACACAGCGATGACGTGGACTCGTCAAACAAAAACCAATTAGCCCCACTCCTAAAACAAAGCCGTGATATTTGCTATCGCACGCTAATCCTACCAAAATACCAAGAATCGCTAAACGGTAACTGGGGACATATAAATTAGATAATTGGCTATGCAATTGATTCCCAGGCTGTCGAAAAAATTCATTAGCCGCACAATATAAACTCGCTGACCAAAAAAACATCAGTGGACTGTCGGGTAGACTGAGGATGCCAAAAGTAACTTGAAAAATTGGACAAATAGTAGCGATCGCTAAAGTCAGGCTGGCAGCCTTTGCAGAGAATAGTCTCTTGCTAGTCAGATACAATAGCAGCAAACTGCCTGTGTAGCAAATTATAGCTCCGATACGAATTGTGAATTGGGATACAACTCCAGTCAACCAGGGACCAAAACCAGTTATCAGCGCAACCAGAAATGGATGATCGAAATAGCTCCAATCCAGATGCAGACTGTAAAGATAGTAGTAAGCTTCATCAAAGGTAGGGTAAACCGAAAAAGCAAGGAAGGATCGAAACAGCAGTCCCCCAAGCAATAAAAAAAGCACTAACTGATTAGTTTTTTCAGCCAGCCATTTCTGAGCTATTTGCATTTACTTAAATTTTATCCTTCTCATTAACATGCATCTTAATCTTGAACTCATATAAATCAAAAAAGGGGATGCATTGGCATTGTATCGGGTATTGCCTTTAATTCTCCGCTTACCTCTGCGCTACGAGTGCGTTTAAATTTCAACCCTCAATTCCCCACGATTTTACGCAATAAGCAGAGGAGTGCCCGATAGAACCGGGTGAGGTTGTAATGTAGAACTTGTTTGACACCCCCTATCCAAAGTAAGCAAAGATGTGATTTAAACACCTGTGCCATAAAGTAGTACATTGAAAAATGCATCTAGAGTAGCGTTATTGTTCTTGACGAAATTACCTGTGCGAAAAATAGTTATTGCCGGCAACTGGAAAATGTTCAAAACTCAGGCAGAATCCCAAGAGTTTTTACAAGGATTTCTGCCCACCTTACAAGAAACACCCGAAGAGCGAGAAGTCGTTTTATGTGTACCCTTCACTGACTTAAGCGCTTTGTCCATGAATCTACATGGAAGTCTCATACAGCTAGGAGCGCAAAATGTCCACTGGGAAGAAAGCGGAGCATATACCGGTGAAATTTCCGGTCCTATGCTGACAGAAATTGGCGTACGTTATGTAATTGTCGGTCATAGCGAACGCCGACAATACTTTGGGGAAACGGATACTACCGTCAATTTGCGTCTGAAAGCTGCTCAAAAATATGGTCTTACCCCAATTTTGTGTGTAGGTGAAACTAAGGAACAACGAGATGCAGGAGAAACCGAACTTCTGATTATCACTCAGTTAGAAAAAGACTTGGTGGATGTTGACCAAACTAATTTGGTGATTGCTTACGAACCGATTTGGGCGATCGGCACTGGTGACACTTGCGAAACAAAAGAAGCCAATCGCGTAATTGGTTTAATTCGCAGTCAGTTGACAAATCCCAATGTTCCAATTCAATATGGCGGTTCAGTCAAGCCAAATAATATTGACGAAATTATGGCTCAACCGGAAATTGATGGTGCTTTAGTGGGAGGAGCGAGTTTAGAAGCTGCGGGTTTTGCCCGAATTGTTAACTATAAGTAATCCCATGTCCTACCATCTCGTTCCCACGCTCTGCGTGGGAATGCCTTCGGTGAGGCTCTGCCTCAAAAAACGAAAAAGGTAAAAGAAAAAGGCTTAGACCTTCAGTTTATGCGAAGCAATTTGATAATTCGCGATCGCTGTTTCGATTGGGGACAGCGGACTTATCTTATGGGCGTTTTAAATGTGACGCCTGATAGCTTTAGTGATGGTGGGGATTTTAACAGCATCGCTGCGGCTCTAACACAAGCAAAAACACTGGTAGCCGCTGGTGCTGACATTATCGATATCGGTGGTCAATCGACTCGACCAGGAGCCGTGCAAATCTCTGTGGCTGAAGAACTTGACCGGGTGCTGTCAGTTTTGCAAGTACTCAGAAAAGAAATGAACGTGCCGATTTCTGTAGATACAACAAGAGCCGTTGTAGCAAAAGCATCTATTGAAGCTGGGGCGGATATAGTCAATGATATCTCTGGGGGTACGTTTGACTTAGAAATGTTGCCAACAGTTGCTAAATTAAATGTGCCAATTATACTAATGCATATCCGGGGAAACCCAGAGACGATGAATCAACTTACAGATTATCAGGATTTGATGGGGGAGATTTATACTTTTTTAGAAAGGCAAATTGCAGTCGCAACAGGTGCGGGTATTGGACCTGAGAAAATAATTATCGATCCTGGTATTGGCTTTGCCAAGAACTACGAGCAAAACTTAGAAATATTTCACCGCTTGCGATCGCTCACAAAACTTAACTGCCCTATCCTAATAGGACCATCCCGTAAAAGTTTCATTGGTCGCATTTTAAATCAACCAGACGCAAAAGCACGAGTTTGGGGAACAGCAGCGGCTTGTTGTGCTGCTATCTTTAATGGAGCAGATATCCTCCGCGTTCACGATGTCAAAGAAATGCGCGATGTATCGCTAGTTGCTGATGCACTTGTGCGACACTCCCTACATCGTGATTAAATCAGTTAACAACTGAATTTTGTCGTGCCAATTCTAGATTTGGATTTTGGATTGACGGAAAAGTTTAAAATTCCAAATTTAAATAATTGGTTTCAATCTCCGAAATTTATCGTTGGGGATAATCTAAAATCCAAAATCTAAAATCTAAAATCGTTAGACAGAACCATTCTCAGAAGGACTGCCAATACCTTCATTACCTACAGTATCACCAACCATCTGCTCAAAAGCTCCCTCTGATACTCCTTGATTGAGAAAGACAATTTTTGCATTGGTACTAGCACCGAGTCTTTGGTTAGCTTCTACTTGTTCTTGAGCTACTAAATACCTGAGGATTTCTTTAGTTTCTGGCTTGGAAGTTATCGCATCAGAAAGTATCCGAATTGACTCCTTAGTTGCTTCTGCTCTCTTAATTGAAGCTTCCCGCTCTCCTTCTGCTGTGGTAATAGCTGCCTGTTTTCTGATTTGAGCCGCTTGCTGCTCTGCCATTGATTTCTGTACGCTTTCAGGGGGTGTAATGCTCTGAATATCTACCCGAAGAATTTCAACTCCCCATTCTCCGCTTACCTGGTTCAAAATCTGCAACAGCGATTGGTTCATCTGATTTCTAGAAGAAATCGTTTCCGTTAAAGTTCTATCGGCAATGTTGGCACGAAGTTCAACCGTTGCCAGGTTTGCTAGGGATATTTGGATATCATCGATTTTGTAAAAGCTTTTCTCCATACTCATGATCTTCCAGTTGACAACGCCATCAACTTCTAGATAAACGTTATCTTTGGTGATCACTTTCTGAGGCTTAATGTCTAAAATCTGCTCTCGTGTAGTATCTTCCATCACAATACTATCGACCAAGGGAACGATGAAGTTCAGACCTGGCTTAAGTTTGCGATGATACCGTCCTAAACGTTCAACTAAGGCTTCATTACCTTCATTAATCAGTTTGGCAGACCCTAACGCATAGCCTATAAGCACTAAGACTATAGCAACAATTGGCTCCATATATGCTCCTATTCAGCTTTTGGCAGAATTGAAATTTAATCTAAAGGACACGTAAATAGCTTGTCCTACCTTTAAGTCTAATGTGTTGAATGTGTAATCTTATTATCACAACCAGCAGTGGAAGGCAAGACACGATAACGCAAGGCAATGGCTATTAAAGCACTTGAGTGTCGCGATCGCAAGTATTTTTTTTAGGGCATGGGGAGTGGGGAGTGGGGAGTGGAAAAACAATTACCGATTACCAATTACCAATTCCCAATTACTTAACAACAAACTCCAGCCACGGTTTAATATTTGCTGGTAACTCGGAAACTAGACGCAACGGCAGTTGGGGTGTAGAAAGAGATTGAGCGTAAGCTGATGTGAGAAAAGGTTGATAAATTCTCGCTTCTGGTGTAAGTTGAAGGATAAAAGCTAAACTGACACCACGAGTTAGTTGACGCAAAGGTTCGGTTTCTGCACCACGCCGTTCTTTGACGATCGCAGTGGCTGCGGTTCCTACATACGCTGGGTCGGTAATACTTAAGTGAGTACCACCAATAGCAGTTAAGAGATATTTGGTTCCTCGCAGTTGTGTAAAAGGTTGGATTTGATGATTTAGCGCTGGGGTCAGGGAGTCTTCGGTGCCGCTTAAGATTAAAACTGGTTTGGTAATTTTACTTAAACCATTTTTGCCAAAGAGTTTACCAACCAGAGGATTGAGCGCGATCGCACTTTTTACCCGTTCATCTTTTAATTGTCTAATCTTATCTCCCAAAGGTGCCGCCGTACATTGCAACCAATCTCCCGGAGATTCACCAAAGGTCAGAGAATCTTTGCAATATTGCCGTAAATCCTTTAAGTCTAATTCTCCCCCCACCAAAGCCAAAGCTGTATAACCTCCCAAAGAATGACCTATAATAGTAACTTTCTCGGTATTTAGCTTTCCTTGAAGTTGTCCTGGTTGAGAATTTAGTTTTGCCAGTTCATTCAATAAAAAGGTCACATCTTTGGGACGGTCAATAAATTCTGATGGTGGCATCAAATCTGCTAAATTACCTGATGCGGAAGCGTTATTAACAGAAGTAAGGTTGCTACCAGGATGTTCAATTGCCGCAACCGTGACACCGTGAGATGCTAAATGACGCGCTAAATATTCCGCAAATTTGCGATTTGCCCCAAAACCGTGGGACATTACTACTAAGGGTGTTTGCGCTTCAACCCGACTTGAGTATATATCTACAGGAATAATTCGATTTCGTTGTCTGTCGGTAAAAGTTAAGGTTTGTACTTGAACTGTTTCTTTACCTCTTGCCGCTGGGTCGAAAGTTGCCCGAAACGGTATATTATTGTCAACAGCTAATTCTCGTGCTAACAAGACTCCCAAAGCTTGACTTTGCAGGCGATTGGCGCTAAATT
>JBPCQW010000136.1:0-2667 GCA_050997715.1 Hassallia sp. | reverse complement strand
GCGAAATTTCGCGTCTCTACACGGGTTTTAGTATCTAACAAAATCATTTTCATACTCTTAATCAGCAACGCCAATTTTTGTGTCTTAATTATCCCGTAGGATAGGCGTTTCGCCTATCCTACTTTATGCTTGCGGCAGGTAATATGTTCGCCCTATGGATATTTTTGATTTTGAAAAGCCTTAATATTTTAAGCTGCCGACATTGTAGCTCATATTAAAACTTTAATATTATCAGTATAAATACGAATGATTCTTATTGAAAGTAAAGAGTAAAACATAGAAAGAAGTAGTTACAAGATTATTTCTTAAAAATAGTAATCTGTTTCATTAATTATGACGTGTGGTGACGATCAGATCCCCGACTTCTTTAAGAAGTCGGGGATCTTGTAGCAACTCGAAATTAATAAAACGAACTACTAATAGTTTGTTTACCTGTGTTTTTTAATAGGAGTTAAATATGCCATTATTTTTTGCAGAAATTTGTGGATACTGGGGTTGTTCTTGGTTAGAGGAAATCTTAGCAGTATTATTCAATTCATCTGCTATTTTCGCACTTGTTATAATACTTGTATCGGCAATAACTACACTTATATTATTGTCTTTACCAATCATACTTATTAGTTCATTCATAAGTGATTTACTACCAGGAAAAGTTAATTATGAAGTCAAGTCAGATAAGTTAGCGACACGCATCGGGTATGCAATTAAAGGAGGTAAATTAGTTTATAATTGGAGACGAAAAAATCTAAATAAGATAAACGAAAAAGAAACATCTTCACCAGAGCAAGCTAACTCATCAGCGAGAAGCAGATTAATCGGACGTGCTATAAAATTAGTAAATCCAAAATAATTTAATTAGCTTTTGTAATATAAAGCCCGTAAAGACGGGCTAAAACTATTATTTATTGCATTTTATATCCAAAATATTTTGGGTAAATTAGAAATCTTGACGTGAGAGAACCGACCAAACAAGTTTAGCAGAAAATCCAGTCGATTGGGTTATAGTAAACACAGCAGGAAGGTGTCCTTGGGGTGCTTTCAAACTAAAGATTAGATTATCCTTAGATATCCACTCGAAAACCTGGTATTTATTTTCATCCTCTGCCCATTTGATACGAATACCAAACTTGTGCCAGTCTTCCTTTACATTCTGCCAAATATTTCTTTGTACGCTAAAGCCAAATTGACCATTACTGGAAGTTACCCAAAGTTGATCGATAGTATAAAGGTCTTGAGATGGAAACTGTTCGATATCTTTTAGTTGAAAGTAACCTTGTTTAATTAGACCAGCTATTTTCAACATAACTATCCTAGTTTCTTCATTAGCTTCTTTCCATTTGCCAGCAGCTAATAATTCTTGCAACTTTTCATAGCCGACTAATGATACATCTGATGGTAGTTCTAGTATTTCTTCAGATTCGTCTCTGACTTTGAAATAGTAATAAAGATTAGCAACAGCTAAATCTGATGCTTGTTCTAAATTCGATGTAACTAAAGTTTTGTAACCAGCATTCGCAGCTTGTTGATTAATATAAAGTTCTGACTGTTGGCGTAGTTCAGAATCGAACAAGTATAATAGCTGGTCACGCAGAGAGCAGAAATGAGACTTTCCTGCTAAATCTTCGTATGTTAATTGTTCTGGTGGTGCTAAATTGGTATCTTGGCTAATTATCAAATCGGAGTTATTGAAATCAGCGCTAGTTAAAAGTTTTAATTCGGAAAATGAGAGCGATCGCATCCAATCAACATGATTTTGCCATGAGTTTAAGACTTCTAAATCGTGATTGTAAATACGGGTAATTTCCGGAAAGAGAAAATCAAGTTCATCATGGGATTCACAACTATTAATAATACCGACAGCATCTTTACAAATTTTATCTTGTAACTGAGATATTCGATCACTTACTGCTGACATTTCATTTTGTACTTGATAAGTTGCAATAATTCCCTGTTCAATTATCCAAGCACATTCGAGCCTTCGTAGTTGTCCAGCAGCAGAGGTTTCTTCTAATAAATGGGGGTTTGTATAATCTGCCAAAGCTTCAAATAACATTCCCCTCGCACCGTCAATTTCAGCATTTCTACGACTTGCATCTTGTAATTGCATCCCTGAACGAAAGCGATTTATTGCTTGGATAAATAACCCATACGCTCGTACTAAAATTATACGGTGTTGTTCAAATTTGATGTCTTGGGATATCTCCTCAATTATTTGCCTAATTTCTGCTCCTTGGTCTTTTAAGGCTTGCTTGAGGTCAATAAACCCATTTTTGACCTCCAACCGCATTTGCTCAACTTCTTTTCTAAGTTTTAGTGTTTGATGTAAGTTTATCGCTGTCAATGCAACACCTGCTACCGTTCCCACACCAATCAAAGCTGTAGTTCCTTGCAGCACTCCCAAACTAGTGCATCGCGGCAGAAATGACTAACCAGTTGAAGCAGTATTAGGGTAGCCTAAAAATTTCCAAACAAATGGCTTCGCTAACGTACGATTAAAGTAATCAATAAAATTTACAATTTGACATTTGAGGTTGTTAGTTGAAGTAAAGTTTCCACGTCGAATTAAACGACGCACCAGTATACTAAACCAACATTCAATTTGATTAAGCCATGAGCTATGTTTTGGAGTATAAACAAAGCGAATACGGTGACTTGTATCAGTTAGAA
>JBPCQW010000133.1:0-8430 GCA_050997715.1 Hassallia sp. | reverse complement strand
CTACGATCGCTCCCCTCATATACATCCTGATTTATAAGCACAAACCCAGCCAGAAGCTGAGGGTTGGTGCTGAAGGAATATCAGCCAATCTTATTATGTCTTTTTTTCCTAATTTAGATAGATGTGCAACAAATAACTCGTCATTCTTGATTGTGCGGATGCATAATATCTAATGAGTGAACGGGTTGTCTAAGTACTTTGAGTAACATTCCTTTCAGCCAGCTGCCCCAAAGGAGAATCTACTTGCAATGAAAGCAATACGATCGCATCTTGCACCCTATATTGTGGCAGTGCTGGCTGTTGGTAGCGCATGGCTGCTAACACTGTTGCTATACCCACTACTGACACCGCTGATTTCTCCATTGTTTTTTGCTGCTGTGACGGTTAGTGTCTGGTATGGTGGGTTAAAGCCGGGAATGCTGGCTAGCGGTTTGTCTACTTTAGCCATCGGTTACTTTTTAATTAAACCATCCCTTCAGGTATTAGTTGGTAGCTTTGAGACTGTGGTGCAGCTAAGTGTATTCTTGCTGGTGACAATACTAATTAGCTCACTCTCATCAAAGTTACGCACAGCCAAAAAGCAGCTAGAGGTGAGTTTGCATTCATTACAAAACAGCGAGTCACGCTTTAGACGCTTGGTAGAGTCTAACATCATTGGTGTAATTGTCGGTGATATGGATGGGGCGATCGCCGAGGCTAACGATGCCTTTTTAAAGATGGTAGGTTATACCCATGAAGAATTAATGTCTGGGCGAGTGCGGTGGCGAGAAATGACGCCATCGGAATATATTGAGGTAAGCGATCGCTCTATTGCCGAACTGAAAATTAAAGGCGTACACGCTCCTCTTGAAAAAGAATACATCCGCAAAGATAATAGCCGCGTCCCAATTCTACTAGGTTCTGCCATCTTAGAAAATAATTCACAGGTGATAAGTTTCGTACTAGATTTGACTCAGTATAAACACGCAGAAAATGCTCGAAAACAAAGCGAAGAACGTTACCGCGCTTTTGTCGAACAAAGTTCAGAAGGTATTTGGCGCTTTGAAGTAGAAAAGCCAGTTTCGCTTGAGTTGTCAGAAGATAAACAAATTCAGCATTTTTATCAGTATATTTATTTAGCGGAATGTAACCATGTCATGGCACAGATGTATGGTTTTTCTTGTGCGGAAGAACTTGTTGGAACAAGGTTAGGAGACTTTCTCGTTGCCTGCGATCCCCATAATATAGAATATCTGCGTAGTTTTATTCGTTCTGGCTACCGACTAGTTGACGCAGAATCTCATGAAGTAGATAAATATGGTAATTCTAAGTACTTTGTGAATAATCTGGTGGGAATTGTTGAAAATGGCGTTTTAATTAGAGCATGGGGAACTCAGCGAGATATCACAGAACGCAAGCAAGCGGAAATTGCATTGCTTGATAGCGAGAAGCGTTTTCGACGGTTAGTAGAATCGAATATTTTTGGAGTAGCGATCGGCGATTTTAGTGGGGGGATAAGCTACGCTAACGATTATTTTTTGAATATGGTGGGCTACACCCGTGAAGAACTGGCAAAAGGGGAAATATGCTGGGATAAAATGACACCCCCAGAATACCACGATTTGGAGGTACAAGCATTAGAAGAAGCGAAAACGCATGGAATTACCACACCCTTTGAGAAAGAATATATCCGCAAAGATAATAGTCGTGTCCCGATTCTAATCGGTGGTGCATTGTTGGAGGAATCTAACGGTGTTGAACAAACAATAGTATTTTCTCTCGATTTAAGCGAACGGCAAGCCGCGCTTCGCGATCGCAAACGAACACAAGAAGCACTGCGTCAACAAGAAAATCAACTGCGCTTGATTACAAATGCTGTACCCGTTTTTATTTCTTATGTCGATGCCGAACAACGCTATCGATTTAATAATAAGAAATATGAAGAATTGTATGGGGTTCCGGCTTCGGAAATTTATGGTAAGCATATTCAAGAATTTATGGACGAGTCAGTTTATCAGTCAATTCGTCCTTATGTAGAAGCAGCATTATTAGGAGAACAAGTCACTTACGAAACTAAAGTATTCGACAAAGATGGCGCAAGCCGTTATGTTGAGGTTTGTTACGTTCCCCAGTTTAACCCAGAAGGAGCGGTAGAAGGATTTGTGGCTTTAATAAGCGATATAAGCGATCGCAAGAAAGCTGAACAAGAACGCGAAGAACTGCTACTTCGAGAAAAAGCCGCACGTACCGAAGCTGAAACAGCAAACCGTTTGAAAGATGAGTTTCTAGCCACGCTTTCTCATGAACTGCGTACTCCCCTAAATGCGATGTCTGGCTGGACGCAACTACTAACTACCCGCAAGTTTGATGAAACTACCACCGCTCGTGCGCTAGAAACAATTAACCGCAATACCAAATCTTTGAAAATATTAATTGAAGATGTTTTGGACGTATCGCGGATTATTACTGGTAAACTTAATCTAAAAGTCACTCCAGTAGAACTGATAACAGTTGTGGAAGCAGCACTTGATACTGTGCGTCCAGCAGCTGAAGCTAAAGAAATTCGCCTTGAAAATATATCCGATTCATCAGTAGGATTAGTTTTAGGCGATGCCAACCGCTTGCAACAAATTGTCTGGAATTTGGTTTCTAACGCCATCAAATTCACACCCCACGGGGGAAGGGTGGATGTGCAATTAGTGCAGCTTGATTCCCATGTGCAAATTCGGGTGAGAGATACCGGAGAGGGAATTGCCGCCGAATTCTTGCCTTACGTATTTGAGCGTTTCCGTCAGGCAGATAGTTCTAGCACGCGATCGCATGGTGGACTCGGATTAGGACTGGCGATCGTCCGTCATTTGGTAGAATTGCATGGTGGCACAGTCCGCGCCGAAAGTCCAGGAATCGGACAGGGAGCAACGTTTATTGTGACTTTGCCTTGTAAATCCGTTAGTGTACAGCAGGTTACACCAGAGCAATTATCACCCACCGAACCAAATAAAGTAGCTGAAAATTGTTTGCCAATCCTTGAAGGCTTGCGGGTGCTTATCGTCGATGATGAAGCTGATGCCCGCGATTTAATCACCGCAATGCTAGAACCATTAGGAGTAGAAGTAATGGCAGCCGCATCTGCTATTGAAGCACTTGTAGCTTTGCAAGCATTTCAACCTGATGTCTTAATAAGCGATATCGGGATGCCGGGAGAAAATGGTTACGCTCTAATTCGTCAACTCAGAGCGCTTGAACAAAAGCAAGGAGGACGGATTCCCGCCGTAGCCCTGACAGCTTATGCTAGGGCAGAAGACCGCACACAGGCGCTTTTAGCAGGCTTTCAGCTACACGTTTCCAAGCCAGTCAATCAAGCCGAATTAGCTGCGGTGGTAGCAAATCTTGCCGGAAGGACTTGAAGGGGAGGAGTGGGGGAGTGGGGGACAAGGGGGACAAGGGGGACAAGGAGGACAAGGAGGACAAGGAGGACAAGGAGGACAAGGAGAAATCTGCTTTTCCTATCTCCCTCATCCCCCCCTCCTCCACTCTCCCCATTTCCCAACAATGACTAGAATGAGAATTAACGTTACGTTTTCTATTAGCTAAAGTGTCAGATTCTCTGTCATTGCGCGATCGCTATCTAGCCTTCATCGATGAAATTGTGGAAACTACCCTCAAGGGTAAGATTAGCTCTGTTGAGCAAGTTTATCAAATGTTGCTCAAGGGGGTGACTTCGGGAACGGGGGAAGTTTTTGAGTTAGCTTTGAGCGATCGCCTCGCTGCCGCCCAAAGCTTGGTAGACTCAGAAAAAGATGAACTGAAAAAAGCGAAAGCTACCCGTAGTTTAAGAGCAATCAAGACCATTGAAAATCAATGGCAACGCACGCAAGAGCAAAATAAAGCTAACAATGCGATCGCTTCTGGGGTTCAAGAAATTACCTCAAATTCAGGCGATCGGCTTGCCGCATTATTGCGCGTCATTGACCCAAATCGAAAGTATCCCCTAAATTTACAACAACTTCAGCAATTAGCAAAATCCCTACAGCAGATACCTGAAAATCAAGAAATTCTCCAACTCTCAGAAGGTATCACCCGTGGTTTAGCATCTTGGCAACGACTTTCTGATAATTTGCTCGGCTGGATGTACGAGCAAAACCGCTCATCAATCGGATTTGGTGGTGTACCCGGTGAAAATGGTCCTTGGGCAAGTTGGGAAAAGACAGTTAATAGCCCTTTAATTGAAGCACTGTTTCACACGCTGGCAATGGAACAGTCTTTAAGCGAATTTGCTCAACAGCACCGCTTTATTACTGATAGCGACTGGGTGGAATTAACACTAGTTTTGCAGTACTTGCAACGCGGGTTAGTTAACTGGTTTGACCAACAAGCTTACAACGTCAAAGCCGGTTCAAAGTTATCTATTTCAACTTTCTTGACATTTGCCGCGATTTGGAATCAGTTAGCAAATGGGTTTGAAGGTATAACCCGCTACAAAAATGCATCTTCGCAAGTCTTGTTACAAATTTTGCGAAACTTTGCCCAGCGTGCGTACTTTCCGTTATATGGCGGTATTTTCGCTTCGTTTTCTGGAAGTTATTTGCGAGATGCTTTAGATTATTTAGATGAACCGCTACGACAAGCGGAGGGAACTCAAGAAAAAGCGCGAATTTTGACGCTTTTAGGTTATTCACAGCGAGCAATGGGGCAATACGATCGCTCAATCGAGTTTCATCAGCAAGCTTTGGAAATAGCCAGAAATGCAGGCGATCGCCCTTGTGAAATTGCTAATCTCAACCATCTGAGCCGTACTTACGTTGCCACTGAGAATTATGCCGAGGCAATTAACAACAGTCAACGCGCATTGATACTCAGTAGACAAGCAGGCGACAGAACAGGAGAAGCAAACGCGCTAGTAAATTTAGGCTATAGCGAAGTTATGCAAGCGCAGCAGCTCAAACAAATTGAACCAGAAACTTATGAAATGGCAATTAACTATTTACAACAAGGCTTAAAGTTATCAGAACAATTAGGCGATATTCAAAGTAAAGCATTGTGTGTCAGCAGCTTAGGAATTGCTTATTTAGTAACTGAACAACCACAACTCGCCATCAAACATTTAGAAGACGGTTTTAACACAGCGCAAACATCCGGTGATTTGTATTTGCAAGGTTTAAATTTAGCGAGTTTAGCCGAAGCAAATTATAGCATGGCAAGTTTTACCAGAGCAATTTACACAGGTTGCTTGGGAATGTATTTACTCAATCAAATTGCTTCGCAAGAATGGCGTAAACCAGCCGCGTTACTAACAATATTACAAGGACAAATGGGTACAGAAGCTTTTCAAAGTGCATTGCAACAACATCGCCCAAAAATCATCGCCGTAATTGGCGTAGATGGATATGATTACATACCGCAACTATTAGAAGAATACAAACAAAGTATGTAGTTAAACATTGGATATTATGCCCAATAATTGTTACCCAAATACTACACAAACAAAGTCCGCCTGCGCGGACTCTATAAAGCCTGCCTTCGCAGGCTTTGTTTGTATAGCCCCAGACTTCCAGTCTAAGGGGCTGAGGGCGCAAAAATGAATTATATACTCTAAATAAAAGGTAGGAATTTTTATGCTCAACGTAAATTTAGATGACGAAGCCGAGAAGTATTTAGTAGAGATTCTCGCTCAGGAAAAAACAACAAGTAATGAATTGATAAAACGCCTGTTGCATGAACATTGGCAAAGCTTGCAGCCTCGAAAAACCGTTTTAGACCGGATGGGTGGATATCCTGAACATTTACTTGAAGGTCCTAGTGATTTATCAGATCGCGATGCACGATATAAGTATCTTGCTGAGTATTTTCAAAAACGATATGAACAAAGCCAGCAGAAGCAAGAAGTATGACTTATTACCCTGTTATTCTTGTCGATAGCTCCTTACTGATAGCTTTTTACAATTCAACAGATAGCTATCATAACCAGGTTCGTAATTTTTTCACCAATTGTACCAGTGAGCTAGTAACTACAGTAGGATGCGTTACTGAGGTAATGTATTTCCTTGCCCCTAATTCACAGGTACAAAATGTATTTTTATCACATCTAGCAACTCAGGTATACAAATGTGAACACCTATCGGTAGAGGATTTTGCCCGTATCGCTGAACTCAATTCTCAGTACGCTAGTTTACCAGGAGATTTTGCCGATTTGTCATTAGTGGCGATTTCTGAGCGTTTGAATATTAGTGCGATCGCTACTCTTGATAAAGATTTCGACATTTATCGTCGCTATCGTCGTCAACCTTTTGAGCGCGTATTTTTACCGCAGTAATTTTTCAGCAATATATTAAGTTGGGTTATGAAATTAAATCAGCCTCACAAAGAGACAGAATAGTGTTCAAAAATGCCTTTAATTCAGGACACACATTGACTGCATCCATCAGATTCTTTTTTTTCAAAATGCTTACTGCATCGCGGGTTTTAATGTAACTGCGTTTACATTGACCTATTTCAAATATTTCTTTAATATGATATGACGGTGGTTTATTATGATTCACTTGCTCAGGTAAACTCCCTGGTACTGATTTATTATGTCTAGCTAATTTCTGAATCGTTGACCAATAAGGTAACAGCCAAGCTTCAAAATCATACTGCGCTGCATGGGGATAAAAATTAGGGTTATTTCCTACCCAAGCTTTCATTTTAGCTTTAGCATCCGCTGCATCTTGAAAATCATTTGTTCCCGTGTAAACGTCTGTTAGTGCAATTACAGCATTAAAAGCATCGTTCCCCATCAGCAAATTCTCAACCTTACGTCTGAGTGGGTCTTCTTTTGGAATCCGACCATCATACGGTATGAAATTAAGTTTAGGCATCCGTTGTTGCAAGCGCGACTTGAGAAAATCTAATAAAATTTGCTTAAAAGCCGTTTCTGTGGGGCCTTCAACTAAAATAGCTATTTTCATGGACGACCACCGATTAAATTCATTGCCCAAATCTGATCTAAACTATAATCTTCTAGCCATCTCTCTAAATCGAAAGAATCAGCCCAAGTCATGGTTGTTAGCCCGTCTTCAGAATCACAAACCAGCACTTCTTTTGGCTGTAAAAATCGTATTAATCTATCTGAGTGAGTTGCTACAATTAGCTGAGTTCGTCGGGAAGCCTCTCTCATTAAATCAGCCAAAAGTCGCAATAATTCTGGATGCAAACTGACTTCTGGTTCATCTATTAGAGTTACAGTAGTTAAATCCGGACTTTGTAGCAGTGTTACTAACCAGAGAAACCGCAAAGTACCCTCAGATAGCTGGTGCGTATAAAGGGGCCTAGAAAAATTTTTGTCTTTCCAGGTCATTGCCAAAGTTCCTGCTGCCACTGGAGGAAACCCCAATCGCTCAAAATCAGGAAAAGCAGCAGCAAGTGTATCTTCTATGATTTCAAAACGATCTGGATCGGTTTCCCGCAGGTAATAAAGGCAGGAAACCAAATCCTCTCCATTGGAACCGGGCAATGTTGATGGACGCATTGATTGAGGGAGACGAACTGGACTTTTGGAGGCAACATTCAATGCTCCATAAAAAGTGCATGAAGCTAATAGATTACGTAGATTCTCTGGCTGTTGGTACATTTTGGGAACCTGAGAAAGAGAAGTTTCAAAGGGATTGTGTTCCCAATTAGGACGCAATAGCCTTTGATCCTCTGCACTAAAATACTTAACATCTAAACCGCGAGAGTCAATGTGCTTAAAGGGTTCAGGAGCATTAGGATTATTTTGTTGGGTAAGTGTTTCTAGAGCAATTTCATATGACAAACCTTTAGGAAGCAGTTCTAGACGGTAGTCGAGCGATGCATAATTAGGCACACTCATGGACAAGGAAATTGCTAAATTATTCGTTTTATCACGGGTTATGATCTCACTCAGCCCACTCAAATCCGAAATTTTGGACTCTAATTGACCCTTTGCCGATGCTGCTAATAGTAAAAAAATCTCCAAAAGGGAAGTTTTACCTACACCGTTAGCACCAATCATGACAGTCAGAGGTCGCATATCGACTTGCACCCTATACAAGCGACGATATCCTTCAATAGTTATACTTTCAAACAAATTCATAATATACTTACTGTCAACGGCTACACGTAATGCTATATATCATTTACGCCAATCATTTCTCTTTTTAAAGATTTATCTTTTACCCCCAATTTGAACGTAGGAAAATTATATTTATTCTTTGTTATCGGGATGATAATTACCTCAACCTCTTCCCCTTCAGTGAGGTTCTCTGGTAAAGTATCATCTAAAATTACTGTTTTGCCTTTGATATAGCCTTTCACGCTTACAAACCTTGCTTTGTGTTTATTAGTTATCTCAAACTCTAGAACGCCGAGCTTATCTGTTCATGGGTCTATTTTACTGTTCTAGAGGCACGAATCGCGTATCATGCCCAAATCATCACATAATTACATCAAGCT
>JBPCQW010000102.1:0-14454 GCA_050997715.1 Hassallia sp. | reverse complement strand
CTGAAAAAGACACTGTGCGCACAGAAGGTTTTGAAAAGGGAGCCGCACAATTTGCTCGCGGTGAGGGAATATGGTATGGCAACGGAGAGTTTTACTTCTGTTGTACAAGTGGGGGTGATAACAGTGGGGGTCAGGTTTGGCGTTACATTCCTGGCAGAAATGCCAGAGAAGGTGGCACTATAGAACTATTTGTCGAGCCAAACGATAGAACCATACTAGATATGCCTGATAACATAGTCGTGGCTCCCTTTGGCGACCTCATCCTTTGTGAAGATGGCGACGGTGATAACTTCCTTGTCGGGGTTGCTCCTGGTGGGGAACTGTACCAATTTGCTCGTAACGCTTTTAACGACAGTGAGTTTGCTGGTGCTTGCTTCTCTCCAGATGGTCAGACGTTGTTTGTAAATATCCAAACCCCCGGAATCACTTTAGCTATTTGGGGACCTTGGAATAAGGCTTAGTATTTTAATGTCTCACGCCAAGACGCAAAGACGCAAAGGAAGAAACTCTTTGCGACGGCAGTCGCTACAACGGGGGGAACCCCCGCAACGCGCTGCCTCGTCTTTGCGACTTTGCGTAAGATTCTCATAAACCATTCACAACCCGCGAGATACCGTCTTTGATAAGGAAAGCTCCGAAGTTTATGAGTAAACCAAGTCGTTTGTTAGCAACGCGAAGGTAGGTCAGCAGTTGCTTTTTATGTACCGGATGAACTGATTCAACAGATTTGAGTTCGACAATTACCTTATTTTCAACAATCAAGTCAGCCCGGAAGCCTACCTCCAGATGTACACCTTCATAAACCACGGGTATGGGTTGATCAGCTTCTACCCGCAATCCTCTATTACGTAACTCGTATTCCAAAACCGCCTGATATACCGATTCCAGCAACCCAGGTCCCAGAGTCGTGTGAATTTTGTAAGCAGCATCAACAATTTCTTTGGCAACCTCATTCTCCATCATCTTTCCTCCTTTGCGCCTTTGCGACGGCAGTCGCTACAACGGGGGGAACCCCCGCAACGCGCTGCCTCGACTTTGCGTGAGCTTTTCTTCAGCTTCTCCCACAGCTTTGATCGCTGCCTCTAACGCGATCGCCACATGCGTCCAATGAGTCCCCCCTTGACAATAAACCACATACGGCTCCCGCAATGGACCATCGGCGGAAAACTCGGAAGTACTACCCTCAATAAATGTTCCCCCAGCCATCACTACTTGGCTCTCGTACCCAGGCATTTCATCGGGAACGGGGTCAAGGTAGGAACCGATGGGAGAATGCTGTTGTATCGCTTTACAAAAGGCAATCAGCTTTTTCGCGGAACCGAGTTTAATTGATTGAATCACATCGCGACGCGGTGCAAAAGGTGCGGGATTCACCGGATAACCGAGTTTATCAAACACATAACCAGTAAGATGAGTTCCTTTCATCGCCTCTCCTACCATTTGTGGAGCGAGAAATAAGCCTTGGAAGAGAATGCGATTTTGGTCGAAAGTTGCACCACCATAACTACCAATTCCCGGTGCGGTGAGCCGACATGCGGCTGCTTCTACTAAGTCGGCGCGACCGGCGATGTATCCACCTGCGTTGACAATCGTACCACCTGGGTTTTTAATTAATGATCCCGCCATTAAATCAGCACCTACGGCGGTGGGTTCTTTGGTTTCGATAAATTCCCCGTAGCAGTTATCGACAAAACAAATGGTGTTGGGATTTTGCTGTTTGACTATGTGGATGATTTTTTCAATCTCCGCAATTGATAAACTTGGACGCCAGGAATAGCCGCAAGAACGTTGAATTAATACTAAGCGAGTATTTTTTTCTACCCCTTGGCTTAAAGCTTGCCAATCGATTGTTCCTTCAGGGGTTAGATTCAATTCTCGGTAATTTATGCCAAAATCAAGAAGAGAACCTTGATTTTCACCCCTTAAGCCAATGACTTCTTCGAGAGTATCGTAGGGTGTCCCCACTACAGCAAGCATTTCATCTCCAGGACGGAGGACACCATATAAAGCACAAGCGATCGCATGGGTTCCGGATACAAACTGCACCCGCACCACCGACGCCTCAGCACCCATTACATCCGCAAAAACTTTATCTAAAGTTTCTCGTCCTAAATCATCATGACCATAACCACTTACACCAGCAAAATGGTGTGCCCCTACACGGTGATCGCGAAATGCATCCAGCACTCTTTTCAGATTATGCTTGACCTGAGTGTCAATTCCAGAAAAAATCTGTAACAGTGCCTTTTCTGCTTCTTGCAGCACATCAAAGCTGTTCATCTGTTCCTCTTTCTTTAAAAATACACATGCGGATCTTTGATCTCGCTAACTACGCTCAAAAATTCCTACTCAGGTGATTACTGCATGACAATTGCTGCCTCAACTAAATCTCAAATTAACTGGGTTAACACCCTCTTTTTCCTGGCTCTGCACATCGGAGCTTTATTCGCACTGCTTCCTAGTAACTTTAGCTGGAAAGCTGTTGGTGTCGCTGTATTTCTATACTGGGTGACTGGTGGCTTAGGTGTTACTCTAGGATTTCACCGTCTTGTGACTCACCGCAGTTTTCAAACTCCCAAATGGCTAGAATATCTTCTCGTATTTTGCGGGACACTCGCTTGTCAAGGTGGACCCATCGAGTGGATCGGTACACACAGAATACACCATTTACATTCTGACCAAAAAGCAGATCCGCATGATTCCAACGAAGGCTTTTGGTGGAGTCACATGGGTTGGCTAATTTATCACTCCCCTGCTCATGCCGAAGCTCATCGCTTTACTAAAGACCTCAACGACGACCCAGTTTATCAGTTTTTACAAAAATATTTTATTGTCATCCAATTTGCGTTGGGTGGACTGCTTTTGTGGCTTGGTGGTTGGTCGTTTGTCGTTTGGGGAGTTTTTGCTCGCATTGTCTGGGTTTACCACTGCACTTGGTTGGTAAACAGCGCTACGCACAAATTTGGCTATCGCACGCACGATTCTGGCGATCGCTCAACTAATTGCTGGTGGGTAGCTGTTTTAGTGTTTGGTGAAGGTTGGCACAATAACCACCACGCTTATCAATACTCGGCTCGTCACGGGCTGGAATGGTGGGAAATCGATTTCACATGGATGACAATTCAACTGCTGCAAGCACTGGGTCTAGCCACGAATGTAAAGCTGGCACCTGGAAAGTAGCAAGTCGGTCATTAGTTAACGATCAATAGTCAATAAACTCTTGACTTTTGACTCTTGACTAATGACTAATAATAAAAGACTTTAACCAATATTGATTCGTAAATCCCGAAAAAGCGGACAAAAGCGATTTACTGGTGCGCTATGCTCAGTTAGATTGCTATAATCCAAAGCGGTAACGTAATGTTACGAAACTTATCAATCAGTCTGTAGAGAGGCGAAAACTCGCATCTCTTAATCGGTAGTGTGAGGTTTGTTGTCTATCAGGTATTCATGACTACATCAACAATCAGCGGCAAACAAGAAGCTCGTGACCTTGGTAATTCCGACCTAAGGCTTAAAGATATTATCAAAACCCTGCCACGAGAATGTTTTGTGCAGAATCGTCGCAAAGCTTGGACAACAGTAATAATCAGTGTCTTAATGGTAAGCCTTGGCTACTTAAGCCTGATATTTTCTCCTTGGTTTCTCTTACCCGTAGCGTGGCTTTTCACTGGAACCGCGTTGACGGGTTTTTTTGTGATCGCACATGATTGTGGTCATCGTTCATTTGCCAAACGTCGTTGGGTAAATGATGTGGTAGGGCATTTCTTTATGATGCCGTTGATTTACCCGTTCCACAGTTGGCGTATAAAGCATAATTATCATCACACTCATACCAATAAGCTAGATGAAGACAATGCTTGGCATCCCATCAGAACAGAAGTGTTTGAAGGTTGGGATAAAACCCGACAGTCTGCCTTTCAAGTATTCATCACTAAACGCCTGTGGTGGGTAGGTTCAGTTGGACATTGGGCAGTTGTACACTTTGATTGGCGGAATTTTAAAGCAAAAGACCAGTCAAGTGTTAAACTTTCTGTGGCTGTAGTAGCTATTTTTGCTGCGATCGCTTTCCCAACTCTGATAGCTACAACTGGTATTTGGGGTTTTGTCAAATTTTGGCTGATACCCTGGCTGGTGTACCATTTCTGGATGAGTACCTTTACTATTGTTCACCATACCGCTTCAGATGTTCCTTTTGTGGAAGCTCCTAAGTGGAATGCTGGAATAGCACAGCTATTTGGCTCAATTCACTGCGATTACCCACGGTGGGTAGAATTGCTTTGCCACGATATTAATGTTCACGTCCCCCATCACATTTCTACTGCTATTCCCTCTTATAATTTGCGGATGGCTTATCGCAGTATCCAAGAAAATTGGGGCACGTATCTACATGATGAATGTCGGTTTTCTTGGTCTTTAATGAAGCAAATTACAGACCAATGTCAACTTTACACAACCGATAGTGGCTATAAGTCTTTTAACGACTATTACGCAGGACGATAAAAAAGCCTGAAGTATCAAGATAAAGCATGAAACTAAGTTTAGATTTTCATCCTTTATTCTTCATGCTTTCAAATAGATTCTGGCAATCATCCATACACGCAAAGTGTTAAAGACATTGCCAGATAAATTTATCCTGCAAACAAACAGAAATTGAAACATCCCTCAAACAATTTATTGCAGAGGTTAAATTTCATGCGTCCAAAAATTGTCCGGTTCATTTCCTACAACAAAATCAAGTGCAATTAGATACCATTAAATTAGATAATCCTCAGAACTCGAATGAGGATACAACCAACCTACCCTTCACCCTTGGTGATTTGAAAGCTGCAATACCCGCTGAATGTTTTCAGCCTAATGTCGGCAAATCACTATATTATTTTTTTCAAGACATCTTGATTATTGGTCTGCTTTATGCAGTAGCTCATTACCTCGACTCTTGGTATTTCTTTCCGATTTTCTGGGTAATGCAAGGAACAATGTTTTGGGCTTTGTTTGTAGTTGGACATGACTGCGGACACCAATCTTTTTCTAAAAAGAAATGGCTGAATGATTTAATCGGTCATCTTTCCCACACACCGATACTCGTTCCTTATCATGGTTGGCGAATTAGCCATAGAACTCACCACTTAAATACTGGCAGTCTTGAAAATGATGAAAGCTGGTATCCTGTGAGTGAATCAGACTTCAAAGCCATGCCTTGGGATCAAAAGATAGGTCGATACTATGCGTTTTTATTAGCTTATCCGGTGTATTTATTTAAGCGGAGTCCTAATAAAGAAGGCTCCCACTTTCACCCCAACAGCCCACTTTTTAAACCTTCAGAAAAATGGGATGTCATCACCAGCACTATCTGGTTGATTTGTATGGTGAGTTTACTAGCTTTAGGAACTTACCAATGGGGTTGGATGTGGTTGTTAAAATACTATGCTATACCCTATGTTGTGTTTATCATGTGGCTCGACTTGGTGACATTTTTGCACCACACCGAAGCAGACATTCCCTGGTATCGTGGGGAGAATTGGACTTTTCTGAAAGGTGCTATTTCTACCGTTGACCGCGATTATGGTTTTATTAACCATATCCATCATGATATCGGTACTCATGTAGCTCACCACATTTTCTTGAATATGCCTCACTACAATTTGAAAAAGGCTACTGAGGCTATTAAACCAATTTTGGGTGACTACTACCGCAAAACTGAAGAGCCAATTTGGGTTTCATTCTGGCGATCGTCTCTTAGTTGTCATTTTGTCCCGGATACTGGAGATAAGGTTTACTATACTTCTAATAAGAAGTTAGCAAAAAGCTAATATGATTTTGGATTAGAAGTAGGGTGCGTTACACTCGTTAACGCACCCTACTTTTAACTTTTATTAGCGACATATACCAGTCCGTTCGGGAGAGCGTGAAAAGTTAGATTCCCGACTTGTTTAAGAAGTCGTAAATCTGAACAACGCTCATTTTCACTTGAGATTTAGGATTGCTATATACATAGAACGTATATGAAATTAATTATCAACCAATCTTCCCGGCATATTGTAGAGACGTTCCACCGGAACGTCTCTACGAGGGTTGAGGCGTTTTTATGAATTTTAAAATCGTCCATTTCCCTGCACAATATGCTTGACGGTGGTCAAGGTTTCTAAACTAATCAAACCGCGTCGATGACCTTTTTGATTAGACATTCCTAAAAATACTGAATCTCCCCGCGAGGGGTTGCGAGAAAAGCGCGGGGAAGCGTTGATATAGGTAGAAGCGCTGTTAACTCCTAAAGCAAATTGGCGACTTTCCTGATAAGATTCAGTGACAATGCAGTCAGCATGACCGCTGCTGTATTGATTAATCCAGGCGATCGCTACTTCTAAACTATCCACCAATTTAAATGCCACTGTCTTAGTTAAATAAGCGCTTCCCCACTCGCTATCTTTAACTAGCTGCAATTGCGGAAACGCTTCTACTAGTTCGGCATCTGCTTTAATTTCAAAGCCTTTTTCTTTCAAGCTGTTCCACAAAACTGCTAAAGATGACGGTAAAGCTTGGCGATGAATTAATACCTTTTCTATGGCGTTTACTGGGTCTGGTTCGCTTTGATAGCTGTCTAAAATAACCGATCGCACCATTTCCAAACTGCCATTCAGCGACCAGTAAAGGTAACAGTTGCCCATTCCTGATTTTAACACGGGGACGGTTGACTGTCGCACTACTTGTTGTACTAAGCTAGAACGTCCATAGGGAATGACTAAATTCAGGTATTGATCTTGGGTAACTAAATCTCGAATCGAAGCCCCATGTTCGGCGCTGATTAATTCTAAACAGCCTGATGGTAAACCGACTTCGGTGATCGCACTTTGCAAAGCGTTAGCGATCGCCGCGTTAGAATTGCTCGCTTCAGCCCCCCCTTTGAGAATGATACTATTGCCGGTTTTGATGCATAAACCCGCTGCGATCGCTCCTAAATCGGGAAATGCCTCATAAATAAATGCAATCACTCCCAAAGGCATTAACTGCGAGTAAGTTTGCGAATCTTCTAGTTGATAGTCAGCGTTTCTCACCCGTCGCAGCGGATCTGGTAATTCCCCTAACCTTTGCAAAATCTCCACTGTCTTTTCTAAGCGCTGTGGAGTTAGCTTCAGCCAGTCCAAAATCAAGTCTGGCACCGCCATTTCCCGACTCGCTTCTAGATCCAAGGTATTTGCCTCTAGAATGTCATCAAACGAGCGGTTGAGTGCCTGTGCCATCGCCAACACAGCACGACTGCGATCAGCTCCCCTAGTGATGCCCAATTTGAGGGAAGCGAGATAAGCGCGGAGGGCGCTTTTCATGGGTTCGGGGCGATCGTCAAAAACTTCAACTGTCACCATTGTTAACGTCTGTAGGTTAGCCAGACCATCAGTGCGGGTAAGATAGCCAAAAGCACCGCCACCATTGCCCAAGCAATAATGCTGGAACCATTTGCCAATTTTAGTGCTAATGGTAGCCATATAATCACTAGCACGAAAATGATACTCAGCGCTATGGGCAGATAACTTTCTCCAAACCGAGGATGCACAACATGCCAACTAGAACCTGTCCAGCGCCAAGCTCGCTTGTAGGGATAGGTGGTGGAAAGTTGTTCTAGGACAATACCATTATCTTGGACTACAAAGATTTGCTGACAGCGATCGCAACCAAAGGCATCTGTCAGCGTAATCGGAATTAAGCGTCCCCGACGACGACAGGGACACGGATATTCATTGTTAAAGTCTATTTTTTCGGCTTTTTGGGATTGCACAACCGATTTAATAACTTGAGCGTGTTTATCAAAATATACGAGAATAACTTTTAAGATGGCAAATGCCATCGGGGGGTAGCTATTCTCGTAACAACTTTTTATATCAATAGCGTAGGTAGAGAAAACCTGCCACAATTTATCTTAATTGATTTGCCTATTCACAGAATCGGACATCTGACCGGAGCATATCTGGCAGCATTGTTTAAGAAATTCTTTCATTTGTGGCTTTCAAAGTAATTTAGTTGCCTTTTTCGGACATTTACTTATTGTATAGGAATATCTGGTATTGTAATGCGATCGCCAAAACTTTGTTCAGGCAACTCAATTGTGGTAGGTGTAAGCAATGTGCTGTAAATAATCCCTATTGCTTTACGGGGATTTTCTCAATTTCAGCCAGTTGGTGTTAATGATTGCTCCCAGATATCTTTTCCCTAATTTTGTTTTCAAAAGGCGATTTGCACTCTTTAAGAATTTAATTTAACTTTCGTTACCCTTAATTAAGTTTAGTACACCCTATAGAAAACATGTTATCTATAATATGACTCTTGGGCAAGAGCGATCGCTCAACAGTCAAACCTAGATACCCAGGCTAAAGTTATCTAGGTTAGTGCAGATATACATAACGCCGCAGACATCAAAAAAATACCCATCAAACCTGAGTTCACGAGCGAGCAGCGCTATTCAGTATAAATAGTCAAGATAAAACAATATTAAGAATAAGAGACTGGGGAATAATCTTCAAAGCATCCCCAATCTCCTATTACCTTCCAATCATTAATCACACTAAAGATTGTGTGATTTTCTCAACATGATGTAATATGTCATCCCAATTTTGTCTGGAAAACTTCAGACACATTCTGCAACAACATCTCGCGCACCGAATCCAATTTTTTTGGTTTTGATGAGTCAGTTAAAGTTCTTGTTTTAAACTGATTTAGTTCAGATTTTTCACTTTTTAGACTATCAGCTAATTGCTGATAAAGTTCCGGCTTTGTCGCAAAGTAAAAAGCTAACTCTTGTCCCACCTCTTTTAATCGTTGTGGTAATTGAGTTTCTGTTGTTTGCAACAGTTCTGCAAGACTAGCTTGCAGTTTCTTATTATCTCCACTTACTATAAAATTAGCTTTTTCTTGAGTGTCAATTACTTGCTCCTCAAACAGATGAGCGAAAGTATCCAGTTTTCCGCTGTCTATTGCTGGGTGTTCTTCTAAAGCTTGGGCTGGTGCAATAATTGAACGAGTAATATCATCAGGTAATGGTGCTGCAAGGACTTTCTCTGCATTAACAATTCCTGCACCAAATTTATTCGGTTTCCATGTAGGAAATTCCTCGCAACTATCACGCAAAATTTGATTAAAGATAAAAGGAATTTTTTCGATTCCATAGCGTTGGATGAGTTGATCTCTTCCATGATATGACAACCATAAAGCCGCTATACCCGCGACTTGGGGAGTACATAAAGAAGTGCCGGTACCTGGTTCAACGTCATATTCAACTAAGCCGTTTTTCTTTTTAGTTTTCGCACACCAAACTTTGTCACAAGGAGCGGTGACATCAACTTGCCGTCCTTGCGCTGAACCCTTCCATATCTCTTTTTGTGCATCACAACCAGTAACAGCAATCACTTCCTCATAGGCAGCGGGCCAAACTACGTAGGGAACAAAGTTACCGGCTGCTGCTACGATAATTAAGCCTCGTTTTTGAGCATAAGTTATCGCACTTCGCAGTCGTTTGTTAAACAAACCACTGCCCAAGCTAATTGAGAGGACATGAGCTCCATTATCTGCCGCATACTCGATCGCTTTAGCTAGATTAAGTACGCTTAGTAGTATAACTGAGTAACAAACTCGCAACGGTATTATTTTCGCGCCCGGAGCTACTCCCGTCATTCCTTTTCCGCTTGGGTAATTGCCTTGTGCCCCTCTTGGACTACTCATCAAACTTGATGTGTATGTACCGTGACTTGGAGCGGGCAGTAATACGGTTGAAGGTGCTTCGAGTTCGTCTTTTGCGTCTTTATCGTTTTTGAGAAAATCGTAACCTTTTTCCACAAGTATGTTACCAATAATTTCCGGGTGTTCGGTATAACCTGTATCCGGTAGCCCGATAATAACACCGTGCCCTGGTGGTCGATTCGGGTCAGGGAAAAAGCGTGACCATGCCTCAAAGACTCGCATCTGTTTGAGACTCCACTCGACATCAGTGCTTTGGTCATCTATTGTGCGTTCCATAACGACTTCAGGCTCTTGATTTAAGTCTGTAGTATCGCTTAAAGGAACTGCAAACAATGGCTGTGCATCGACAACTCCAGGTTGTGAACGCAGATAATAAGACTTATCCCAAGCATCTTTGACGGACAAAACTTCTTTGTTTAGGGTGACTTCAAACTCAGTCAAATTATCACCGATTTGTTCAACATTCCAATCTAAACCAAATGCTTCAGTGACGATTTCCTGGACTCTCTGCTTTTGTCCTGGCATTACCATCTCCAGAAAAAACCCTTCAAACTTAGGACTTAAATCATTTAGATTGTTCAGGCGATCGCTAACATGCATAAAATTTACCTCTGGTACAATAGCAGACATCAAAACTTACATAGCTAAATTTTGCACGCAATTCGGTAAGCGCAAGACGTACCCATGATTTTAAAGGATACTGGAGAAGTTAAAAGTTTATCTAAGCTTGAAATTAACGCTCTTTACATGCTAAAAACATTTGCATTGTAACCGTTTTTAGATTCTCATTTTAAAATTACTATTTATGTTTACATTTTGCAAAGTATATGGTTCTATTACATTAAACTTCACACTGTATAATATTGCAGAATTTGCATTGGTCAAAAAATACTTAAAATTCCTCATTCGGGAACTGAAAAATCGGCTATCGTATCAAGAATGCGCTGAAAAATCACAAATAATTTTCCTTTAGCTGCAAATACAAGCCAGAAACCGCTGGAATTATTAATTATTTTTCAAAGTCAACAATAAAATCAAATTTTATTGTTAATATTTATAAGTTACATTTTCCTCAATTAGGGTAATAAAACATGAAAATTAGCGCACGTAATACGATCAAAGCTACTGTAAAAAAAATTGAACCAGGCTCTATTAATACTGAAGTAGTATTAGAAATAGCACCCGGAGTAGAAATAACAGCAATAATTACAAAACATTCAGCAGAGACGCTCTTGCTAGCAGAAGGCAAAGAAGCTTATGCAGTAATTAAATCAACCGATGTAATGGTAGCTGTAGAATAGATATTTAGCGACTTGCAAGTAAATGTAAGTCGCTTAATTTTACAAAAAATGTTGAATTAAGAGTAAATTTTATCTGCATAGCATGAGCGTTCATGTGCGGTTAATTACTTTTTTTCACTTTTGCAACACGATGAAATACAAAGCTTTATTTCTCCGTCAATAATTTAATTCTAAATTATTAAAAACTCCCCCAAATTAACGGTTCTTCAGTCTTTAGCGATCGCAATATCGCTGGACTTAATCAGCGCATATGCTTCTGTTCCCTCATATAGTTCTAAATCATCTGCTGATACTGTAGTAATAACTGACGTTAACTCAACTTCGTGAATTACCTTCATCGTCACTTGACTGTTAACTTCTCCGCGAATAACTTCCTTTACGACACCTTTAAGAATATTCCGAGAGCTAATTTTTAAAGGTTTCTTTTGAGTACTAATTTCTATGTGTGGAGTATCAGCATCTTTCTTCTGTCTTTGCTTGGTTGGTAGTGGTGCTGACGGTGGAGAAGAAAGCGTATTTAAACCCCGCACTAGTTCCCGCAAAATCTCCGTCTTAGTGCGCTGAGAATGCTGACAGAACTCTTCGAGAATTTTCCGTTCCTCGTCAGATGTTTGAAAAGTGACCCATCCTTGTTCTTTTCTTGGCATACTTCTACCAATTTTATTGGTAATAATAAATTTGTGGTGGTTAAGATACTACTAAGCGTTAATTTTACGCAAAAAGTTTTCTTTAATTACAATTTGACCATAAAAAGCAGACGATTTCTGGCTTTGATTAGCATAATGCTGGGAATTGGCTTGCCGCTGCTAACTCCATCTTCTGTAGTAGCACAATCTAACAGCACCTTGCTGGTATCACTCGCAGCGAGGTTAAAAGACGTGATGGAAGAAATTAAGCCGCTTTACCAACAAGCTAAATCCAATGTAGTTTGGGGCTTTTAGTGCTTTGTGGCAACATTAGCAGGGGGTGCTTTGGGGATATCTTTATCTCTGCCACTAAGAAGCAGGCAGGACAGCTAGTTTCAGGTACTCGTAGCATCTTAGCCCCTACAAATTAATTGCTAGCTTCTGTCTGCTTCCCAAAATAGTAATAATCCCCCTATAAAAACCACAAGAAAAGCGACTGGAAATATATTTCCATTTACCATTGCTGAACTAAATACGGCTGCTATTAAACTGATGCCAAACACAATAATTACCAAACCTAAAGATTTTCTTACCATAGATTCCAAACACCCTTTAAATATTTATGCAAGTTTTAGTAGGTAAAGAAGCTAGCGATATTAATTAAACCTTCATATTTCGTATTTGGTTTATATTTAGCGTAAACATTATCAAATTGAAATAGTAACATCTAAATAATCGTCGTAGAGACGTTCCGACGGAACGTCTCTACTCTACAATATGTGTGATTTGTAGGACATGAGACAACTTTAAAAATACCTGAAATCAGATATACAACTTTGTATAATTAATGTCATTTTCAAAAAAAGTATTCTATTAAATACCGGAGTTTTTAACTTTGACTTTCAGGCAAAATCTTTCTTGCAAAAACCTCGATAATTAGTATTTAAAATCACAGATGCACACAGATAATTCAATCTGTTTTTATCTGTCTTTCTATAAACCACACTAACGCGGTTAATCCTAATAATAATGGTGTCAACCAATCACCCCAACGTACATAAAAAGTCTGCGTTTGTCGGCGATAAATTGTTTCCGCATGAGTTTCGTAGGTATTGTGTCCAGATATCCACAAAGTTCTGCCGTGAGGATCTACAAAAGCTGAATATCCAGTATTGGTTGCCCGCACTCCCCATCTATCAACTTCAATTGCCCGCATGATATCTTGGGCATGGTGTTGAGCAGGCATGGCAACGCTGTAATGGGCATCGTTAGAAGGGCTAAGTATAAATTGTCCACCTGCGGCAGCTTGACGGCGGAATTGTTCGGAAAAAGCCGATTCGTAACAGATTCCGACAATAACACGACCAAAAGGTGTGTTAAATACTTGATTTGGTGAGCCGGGAACTTGGTGTTCATCTAAAGGTGATAATCGCTGAATAATACCGCCTAAAATTTGCTCAAAAGGAATATATTCGCCAATAGGAACTAGCTTTGCTTTGTCGTAACGGCTGAAAATTTCTCCGTTACCAGTAAAGGTAAATAAACTATTTGTATAACTGCGTCCTCGTTCTCCAAAAGCACCAATCCAAGCAACTATGCCTTTTTCCTGCACTGCTGAAATGAGGGAAGTATTCTTTAAGTCACGCTGGAAAAAAGGTAAGGCTCCTTCTGGGGTTAAAACTGCATTTATACCTTGATTTGCTAATGTTAAATATCCAGTGGTATAACCTTCAATTGCTCGACGAAAACCTTCAGGGTAAAGTTTGATTTCGTTGGGAACATTCCCCTGAATAATTCCTACTTTTAAGGCGGTTTCTGCTGGTTGCGCGAGGGGACCACTGTATAAACTAAAGCCGATGAGGTGAAGAGTAATTAATAGTCCTGCGGCAAATCCTAAATATTTATTAACGAACCGCCAAGACGCAAAGGAAATAAAGTTTTTCTTTGCGTGCTTCGTGTCTTCGCGGTTTATCCATGCTTCTGCAAGCAAGCCATTCACGGCGACTATTGAGAAAGTCACCGCAGTCGAGCCTGAAAGTTGACCTAGGTGTAAGATTACGAGATTATGCGGACTTTGAGTGTAAGAAAGAGAACTCCACCACAAAGCGCCATTACTCCAAAGTGCTTCTAAGCCGCACCAAAGGGCTGTACCAATGAGAACGCGAGTAAATACGTTTTGGCTCGAAATCGTTCTCATAGCGATCGCCCAAATAGCGACTAATGCGGCGCCCCACAAAGTAATGAATGTCCAACAAAATAAAGCTATTCCCAAACTTGCCAACCAAGGAACACCCATCCAAGTCATTGGATGAATTCCAGTAATCCAGTATAGGGCAAGACCGTGATAACCTATACCCCAAGCGAGGGCGAGGAGGAAGGGGGGAGGGCAGGAGGGGGAGAGAGGAGGATTAGGGGAGGATAGAGGAGATTGTTTTTTTGTTTGTGCAGAATTGACAATTAATACCCACAGGGGGGCAAGGGCAATCCAAGCTAAGAACCATACATTAAATGGGGCTACGGTAAGCCCCATCAAAATACCGCTAATTAAAGCAGTTATGAGTTTTGAGTTATGAGTTTTGAATTGGAAATTTTTTAAACTCATAACTCCTAACTCCTAATTATTCCACCTCTGCCACATCACCGATATCAGATGCCACATCAGCAGTATCAGGTGCTACATCACCAGTATCGGGAGGAACGATCGCTACTCCGGTGATTGCGTCGTCTTCGTCTAAACGCTGCACTCGCACTCCGGTAGCAGATCGCGATTGGATAGAAATGGCATTTGTCGCCTGCCG
>JBPCQW010000086.1:0-17051 GCA_050997715.1 Hassallia sp. | reverse complement strand
ACTACACGCTACCTTTCGTTGCGTCGCTTTCAAAAGGCTTTAGGGCTTGCACCGACAAAGGAAGCAAGTGGCGATAAAAGTAAAATCAAGATTGTCGGCGGCTCTGATTTGTGTCGTATTGCTTTTTGGCAATGGGTTTTTACTCGCATCGAGGTTAAGCGATCGCGTCTTAATAATGAGATTGGTGAAGTGCTGGGTTCTCAATTGGACGCCGAAAAAGCAGCCGGTCGTCCGGTGCGATTAGTGCGATCGCGCATATCAGCCAAAGCTGCCAAGTTGTTATTTAGGGAATTGGTTAAAATTTTGGGGTAGTGACGACCAGCCGGAACTTTTTGCAATTAACGCGACCGGAATCGGTAAGAACGCTGGGGTTACAATTGCTTTCCCCTGATACTAGGTTGTTTAACCACAACCTCACGCGCTTCATATTATTGCAGGCACGTCACTACTTAAAAATATTTTAGCAGTTACAATTACTGCTGTCACAATTGCTAGAGTGAATAATGAAAGAAATAACGCGGCGTCAATTTATTGCAACAGCTACCCTAGCAACAGGTTTTGCCTTGGCAGTGCAACCCGTTTCTGCCAAAGTCATCACCACCGATAGTAAGGGATTAGTCGCAGGTGCGGTGAAAATTCCCGTTAAAGATGGTGAAATTCCGGCTTACAGAGCGATGCCTGCAAAAAGTGGAAATTTTCCGATTGTTCTAGTAATCCAGGAAATCTTTGGTGTACACGAACACATTCAAGACGTATGCCGTCGCTTTGCCAAGTTGGGGTATGTGGCAGTTGCACCCGAATTGTTCGTGCGTCAAGGTGATGTCTCGAAGTTAAGTAGTATAGAAGAAATTCGCCCGATAGTCGCTAGAGTACCAGATGCTCAAGTGCTATCTGACCTCGATGCGACAGTAAACTGGGCAGTAAAGTCAGCAAAGGGGAATACTAATAAGTTGGGAATTACAGGCTTTTGCTGGGGTGGTCGTATTACTTGGCTGTATGCAGCATACAATCCTCAAGTGAAGGCAGGTGTAGCTTGGTACGGGCGACTAGTCGGTGATGTTACTGAACTAACACCCAAGCATCCTATTGATATTGCCTCTACGCTGAAAGTCCCTGTTCTCGGACTTTATGGTGGCAAAGATACGGGTATTCCTCTTGATACAGTGAAGCAAATGCGCGATCGCCTTGCGTCTGGTAACGAGAATCGCCTGAAGTCAGGCAGCAGCAAATCCGAAATCATTGTTTACCCAGATGCACCCCATGCCTTTTTTGCCGATTATCGCCCCTCCTACCGCTCAGAAGACGCTAAACAAGGCTGGCAACGCCTCCAAGCATGGTTTAAGCAGCATGGAGTGTAACATCATAGATATGAGAGTGCGATCGCCTATTACTTTGGGCGATCCAAAAATCACCAGGCTCAGTCGTTAAATTACGATAAAAAATCAGTCATAATTTTTGCAATTTCAGCAGCATGGGTATAACCAAACCCATGTCCGCCTTCTTTAATAATTTTGAGTTCTGAACCAGAAATTCTGTTATTCAAAATATTACTATTGACAGCAGGTATTACTAAATCGCTATCTCCAGTAATGATTAAGGTAGGTGCTTTAATATCTGGCAATAAATTACAGGTATCGTGAGTATTGAGTGCCTGGAATTGTCTTGTAAAACCATCTGGTTGGCTGTGATAAGCTGAGGTATTTCTGAAAAAATATTCTGCTTTTTTGCGGTTATTAGAGATAGCTAAGTATGATGCTGGAAAAAGAAGATCCAATAAATCTCCTTGATTATTTGGGTTGAAATCGCTACAATCTCCACCTGCCATTGTGCAGGTCAATATCAATTTATTTAGCTTGGTAGCATGTCTCAAGGCAAACTGTTGAGCAATCATACCACCCATGCTGAATCCCAAAACATGAGCTTGTGCTATTCCTAGAGCATTAAGCAATCCTGCTACATCATTTGCCATATCAGCAGTCGTGTAGTTGTCTGTTGACTAGCTTTTTGTACGTCCAGAATCGCGGTTATCAAACAGAATGACTTGGTAAGGTTCTGCCAGCGCATCAAGGAACACAGCCCCCCAGTCCAAAAGGCTGAAGCTTAAACCCATAATCATGAGTAGCGGATAACCCCTGCCTTTCACCTCGGAATAAATGCTAATATCTCCAACTTGAGTTTCTGGCATTTGAATATTAAATAAGATAAAGAATAGGAAAATATAATAATTAGCTTTCAAAAGGTTTCTGAAAGCTTATTCATTATCATAGATATGAGAGTGCGATCGCCTAAGTCACATCCTCACCAATTGCGCTTACTATCGTTCAGGGTTTGCTACATTCAGCTTCCAAAAAGCCTTTAATTGTCTCCACGGAAATACTGACGACAGGATTTTTGTAAACCGCATCTAGCGCTTGTTTCAAAGCCTCAACACCACCAGCTTTAAATGCACTCCACAGCCTATCTCTCAAAGTTGGATCGCGCTTAATATGTTGCTCAACTTTGTGAACAATAGCCGCTTGCTTCTCTTCATTAGTCTTATTAGGATAAGTCCGATCCAGTTGAACCAGCAAATCCTGAATTTCTTTCGCTGCTTCTGCTAGATTTTGATTTGGTGCGTAGTTGTGCTGAGATCCAACTTGATCGCCAGCTATTGTGGTATCTCCTGCGTTGACGTTGCCAACAGCTTGATGGAAATTAAATGTATTTTGGTTTTTATGAGTTTCTGACATAATTTTAATCCTTTGATTAAGCTTATTTGTTGTACTGTTCGCCTATTTGATTTCCCTCTACTGTGACATCTCCTGTGTTGAGAATGCCAGCATTTCCATAAAAGTTATAAGTATTCTGTAAATTAGAAGGTTGTGATTCGGTTTTATTTTCTTCCACTGGGGGAGTATGAAAAATTTTATAGTTATAAAACTGGTATTTTTCCTGAATATTTAAAATTATATCCTTTGTTTGGTATGTTGCAGTTAAGATAAACTTCTGCATTTGAGGCAAAAATTTATTTTTTATAATATTTTCTATTTCTATTGAATCAATGAATAAAAATGATGAATGGTTATCCTGTAAAGCAGAAGAAGCAAGGGCATAAACCCACTCATTGCCGATATGTCCTAATGCGTATGCAGCACTCGAACGAACAGATGATTCTTCATCTTGTAGAGTATAAATTAGAGCATCTACTGCTAATTCATTACCCATTTCAGCAAAATCTCCTAAAGCAATAGCAGCACTCCAACGAACATCTGATTCTTCATCTTTTAAAACTTGAATCAAGGGTTCTATAGCCTCATCACTGAGAATTTTTCCTAAAGCTGTAGCTGCTTTGGAACGAATAAAAAATTTTTCGTCTTTTAGTGCTTGTATCAAAGCAGAAACTACCTTCTTATTAGGAAAATTCCCTAACGCTTCAATTGCTCTGGAACGTATAAAATATTTTTCATCACTCAGCGCTTGTACCAAGGCAGAAACTGCCGTGTGATTACCGAGTTTACCTAATGCTTCAACCGCGCTAGCTCGCACAAAATAATTTTCATCTTTTACAACTTTTAATAAAGCATCAATTTCTGCCTTTGAGCCGATATTTCCTAATGCCAAAGCTGCATGATAGCGTACCCGAAAATCATCGTGATTTAATGCTTGTAACAAGGTAGAAACTACCGTATTCAAAAATTCTTTGCCGAAAACGTCAGCCCCACGAGAACGTGATCGTAAAGTTTTATCATCTAATACTTTAACTAGATTATAAACTGCCGTGTCCGATGAGCCGATATTTTGTATCTCAAAAAGCACCCTTTCACACAGATGATAATCTTGTAAATCTTCGTCCCACGCAAAAAAAGATTCTTCTTCTTGCCGTGCTAAAAAGGCTGCATCTTCCGATTCCTGCAACTGAGACATTGCGGCATCATAGCCGACAAGTTGTAAAGCTTCAGCCACACTATAAATATCGTCATAATCTCGATTATTCCATGCTTGCAGCAATGGCGATCGCCCTTGTTCAGAACGAGTCATACCTAAAAGCTCAATCTTAAGTCTTTGAGGAACATCTAACCCCAAAATAAACCCCACCGTCTTCTCCTGAAACTCTGGCTTCACCTCCCCCGCTAACCTTGCACCCAACATCAAATCTACATCCAACGCTAACTGCACCACCCGCACTGCTTGCGCTTCATCCTCCACCAAACCCAACATCAGCGCTAGGGGTTCTGTCCACTTCAACAAATTCAAATAATCGCGTTTCAGCTTTCCATCACTCAAACTGGGTAGCAGCTTCCGCAAATATTCTGCCGCGTAGTACTCTTGAAATAGCTGATGGTGAAATTCAATTTGTTCTGGGTCTGCTGCCGTTTGAATTAAGTAATGTTTTAGCAAGTCTTGCAGCCAATTCTTTGCCTTTTCCCCAGGAGAGTCTACTCTATTTTTGAGTAAATCTTCTAAAACAGCTTCAGCCTTTCCTCTAGAAATAGATAGCCGAAAATCTGTTGGTTTTTCTTTGGGGTTTTCTCCTTGCATGATCACAAAGGCAAGATGCTGCAAAAGTTCAGACTTCCATAGACGAAGCCCTTCTGAAACAGGAACTGCTTCCTTTAAATTCTCAACCTTCTTGTCAAACTGACGAAATAGTTCTCCCCGGTTGTTAGGAACTTGCTTTGCATAATCAAAAACCTCACAAAGCATCTTCAAAATCAGAGGTGTTTGTCCCAATTCCCGCAGTCTGTCGCTTAATTGTCGCAACATCTCATCCCCCTGTTGCGGAAGATATGCTGTGACAAAGGAGCGCATCTGTTGCTCGGTCAGAGGTTGCATTTCCAGTTGCTTTTTAATCCCCAAATCTCCACCTACACCCAAATCCCGTGTGGTAAAAATCATCGGGATTTCCGGGTTGTTCTCACGGAAATCTGCAACCTCCCGTCGTGCTTCATCAGATGGCAATTCGTTCAAACCATCAAAAAGCAGAAATAATTGTTCTTCAAACAGTAGGTCATCAATGTTATCCGTACTCAGGCGTAGCTTGTGCCTGCGGAAGAACTTCTGGATTAAATCTATAACTGAGGTGCCCCAACTGCGAAGTTCAATTAAAACAGGGATTTTTCGCTTTTCTGCTTTTAAACATAGCTTTGCCTCTTCTAACAGCAACTGCTGTAATGCTGTGGATTTTCCCGAACCCGGTTTGCCTACCAATAATACATGGTCATTAGCATATTTACGGATACCATCCAGCACGGTAAACCGCTCGACTTTCTCCTGTTTTTCCGCAAAAGGCATTCTTTCAGACTTTTTGGGCTGTGGTGTTTGCACCATCAACCCCATGTCGTAGAAATGCTTTTTATCTTGTGTATCAGTCAGGGTATATAAATTTGACGATCGCCCAAAATTATCAGCGATCGCCTGAAAATACCCCTTAAACTCTAAATCGGGAACAGCCATGCAGTCATAAATCTTACAACGCTCGTAATTGACGCTTTTGCACTCTTTCCGCACTCCCGGTAGGAATTGAAGCAATTAACCTTTGCGTGTATTCTTCCTTCGGTGCGCGGTAGATGTTTTCGGCTATACCTTGTTCGACAATTTCACCGCGATTCATCACCAAAATGCGATCGCTCATAAATTTCACCACACTCAAATCGTGGGAAATAAATATATAAGTCAAGTTAAATTCATCTTGCAATTCTTTCAACAAGTTCAACACTTGCGCTTGTACCGAAACATCCAGCGCGGAAACTGATTCATCGCAAATGATAAACTTGGGATTTAACGCCAAAGAACGGGCAATACAAACTCTTTGACGTTGACCACCAGAAAATTGATGCGGATAGCGCTTAATCGCATCTGCACTCAATCCCACCCTTTCCAAAAGTTCCGCTACTCGTTCTCTGCGTTGTTTCGTCGTCTTCCCCACAGAGTGAATTAACAACGGTTCCATAATTGCGTCCCCAACCTTCATCCGGGGGTCAAGCGCACTAAACGGATTTTGAAAGACGATTTGCATTTGCCGACGCAGTTTTTGCAACGGTTCTCCTTTGAGGCTAGTAATATCTTGTCCCTCAAAGATAATTTCACCGCTCATCGGCTCAATTAATCGTAGTAAAGTTCTACCAAGAGTGGTTTTTCCACAACCTGATTCTCCCACTAATCCGAGTGTTTCCCCAGGTTTGACATCAAAAGAAACACCGTTAACAGCCATTGTGTAGCGTGTCGTTTTTCCAAATGCACCCCGCACCGGGAAACCTACTTTCAAATCGCGGACTTCCAACAGCGGTTTCTGTTCGTTGAGGTTTGCTAACCTTGCTGTAATCTCTTCTCTGCTAACTTCTATCGGGGTTAGTGGTTCTTTGGCTTGAATTACCATTTGTCCGTTTGGTGTTTCTTCTACACTCATGTAGTCGGAAACGGTGAGGAGTTTTTGGGGATGACTGTTGAGTGAGGGGCGACAAGCTACCAAACCTCTAGTATAAGGATGTTGGGGATTATTGAAAATTTGCGATGCCGATCCATATTCGACAATTTTACCTTTGTACATCACCGCTACAGAGTCGGCAATTTCGGCAATTAATCCTAAGTCGTGGGTGATAAAAATCATACCCATATCACGTCTTTGCTGCAATTCCCGCATCAATTCGAGTATTGTCGCTTGGACTGTCACATCTAAAGCTGTGGTGGGTTCGTCTGCAATCAATAGTAAGGGATTGCAGGAAATTGCCATTGCAATCATCACCCGCTGCAACTGACCACCAGAAAGTTGATGCGGAAAGCGTTCCAGCATTGCATCTTTGTGTTGCTTCACCAACTCTGTTAGTTGTCGCTCATCTAGATTTGATGAAGCAGTTTGTTTCCAGGTATCTAGATATTGCTGTTTAATTTGGTCGTCGCTGGGAAGGAGTTTTACTTCTTGCAAACCTGCGATCGCTTTTTGTTTTGCTTCACCTTGCGACACTTTCTGATGTCGCATAATCGCTTCTGTTAGCTGAAACCCTATATTATAAACCGGATTGAGCGAACTCATCGGTTCTTGAAAAATCATGGCGATGTCACCACCCCGATAAAGTTGCATTTGCTGCGGAGGTAACTCCACCAAGTTGATTGGTGCGGCATTTTCTTGATGGTGAAAGTAAATTTCACCACCGCTTATTCTTCCCGGAGTCTGCACCAAACCCATCACAGCTAAGGATGTTACTGATTTTCCGCTTCCCGACTCTCCCACTATTCCTAGAGTCTCCCCACGATGCAACTCAAAGGAAATACCATCTACAGCTTTGACGCTGTTGCCATCATCGGAAAATTCAACTTGTAGATTGCGAACCTCTAGGATAGTTTCTCTCATAGGAATCGGGTATTAATAGTGACTTACTAAATTTAAAATTATCTGGATTTTAACAGTGGTTTTGTAACCAGTGGAACTGATTTTTCTGATTGTTACACCTTTGCTGATAAATTTGGCATTATATATGACAATTTTTCTTAAATTTTAACGGATGTAGCAAATATGGCTGCGTAAACTAGCCCTCCGCTACATCCGTTATCCAGAAAGAATTTAGAATCTAGAAGAAAGAATTCAGAAGATGGGAAAGAAGCATCCTTCAAAAACCCAGAAAATCCTCGCTTCAAAAAGTCTGTGCTTACAATTTGGTAGTCTTCAGGTGATGCTTACCAAACCCTATACAATTGCTGAACCAGACTCTTAACTCCCAATACGGTTCGGTTAAGGCAAGAGACGCGATAAATCGCCGTCTCTACAAAAAACTGATTATTGTAAAGACGGCGATTTATCGCGTCTTTGTGATCTATTTTCATCAAAAAACATCATCCGAACCGTATTGTCCAGACTCCTACCTCCAGACTCCTAACTCCTGACTCCTAAGTCCTGACTTCTCAGATTAAAAGGGAATATCATCTATATCTGGCTCGTCTTGTGCCGGTGCGGGATAAGGATTGCGATCGCTATTTTTCGCACTTGGTTTGGGTTCGTCTTGTGTCGGTGCGGGATAAGGATTGCGATCGCTATTTTTCGCGCTTTGTTTGGGTTCGTCGAAGTCATCCTCAGAAAGAGTGCCAAAGTCATTCTTAGCTTGGGATGTGGGAAGCGGTTCGTAAGTGGTTACAGTTTTTTGGGTAGTTGCCACAGGAGACGACATCGGTGTGGAAGCTTCCCGGTGGTTTGTTGCAGCTGCCACGGGGACTTCTGATTGTCGTTGAGTAGTTTCCATTCTTGGTGAGGAACTAATATCAAAACCCGCTCCCAATGCATGAATGCGTTGCACTGTCAACTCAGCACGTTTTTCTTTGAAACCTTCTCGACGTTCGATGGTATTCATTCCTAATCGTCCTTCGATGAGGACGCGATCGCCTTCGTGGTAATTTTGCTGAATTTCTTTCGCCATGTTACCCCAGCCTACCACCTTCAGCGTTGCTGGGGGGTCATCTGGGCGCATTCCGGGAAACCGCACGAGCATTTCCGTGATTTCTAGGTTATCTGACGTGTAGCGAAGCTGCGGATTTTCGACGATTTCCGCCATCAAAATACAACTGTTCATTAATTACTCCGTTTGTTGGCAGTGGGGCTATATATGTTTTATTTTCGACAATTTTTTTGATTTATTAATAAATTCGTTATTTATCACGATTGTGCATTTATAACAGTTGAATTTTTCTCATAGTACTATTGTACCATATTGAAGTTGCCTCAAGTTCTTAGCATTCCCAGCTTTAGGTAAGAAATGATGGGAATGCACGTCAAATCATAGCTTTTTAAACGCAGAGGAACACAAAGTAAGCGCACCAGGTAGCAGAGTTTTTCCTTAATTTATGGGAATGAGCGCAAAAACGGCGGCAAAATAAACTTTGCTTATCAAGCAGAAGTTGTGGTTACAAAATTATAAGTTGTTATTATCAAAGTCGAAGCTGTCGTTACTAACGCTAATCGCTTTCTTATGAATGCAGAAGCTGTCGTTACTAACGTCGTGCTTTTGATTACTAACGTCATGCTTTTGGTTACTAACGTCACGGTTTTGGTTGCTAACATCATGCTTTTGGTTACTAACGTCACGGTTTTGGTTACTAACGTCATGCTTTTGGTTATTTATCGCAGACGATTGTAGAGACGTTCTGGCAGAACGTCTCTACGAAGAATTAAGGGTGAAATTTTGTATTAAGTATGCACATGAACCGGAAACACACCCAAAGCAATCAACCGCGCTGGCAAGTCCCGTAAAATGGGTAGACGCAAAAAACTCGGAGGCTGGAAAATTTCATCTGAGTTGAGAACACGAGCGAAAATTTGCTTTTGAACTAAGGCTTGAAATGCTTGAATGATGCGTGTGGGTAACTCGCGTTTGCGCTGTACTTTCGCTAAATCGCGTTCATCTACACACCCAGCTTTTAATGGTTTTATAAGTATATTTGCTGCGACTACAGCATCTTGGATCGCGTAATTAATACCGACACCGGCAACTGGGGACATTATATGAGCGGCATCACCGATGAGCAACAGTCCGGGATGATGCCAACGTTTGACGCGACTGGATTCTACAGAGAGAAAAGCTACTTGTGACCAATCTTGTAAATTTTCGATGCGATCGCTTAACTCTGGTGCTACATTAACGATAGACTTTCTCAATGCTGACAAACCAGCAGAGCGTAGTTCTTGATAGCCGCCCTTGGGAATGACAAAAGCAATTTGCCAAGAATCATACCTCTGAAGCATGGCAAGAATATGACCTTGACCGATACGCGCTATTCCACCCTCAGGCTCTTGTGGTTTTTTTGGTAGACGGAACCACAGCACATCCATTGGTGGTGAGGTGTTAATTGATTCAAACTCACCTAATTGTCGCAATCGTGAATGACGCCCGTCTGCACCCACTGTAAGTATTGCCCGGACTTCGTGCCAGCCACCTTGCCCCCGATAGCGAACACCTTGAATTACCCCATTTTCTTCAATTAGTTCTTGTACATTAGCACCCATAACTAAGTGAAAATTAGGATATTTCTGTGCTTCAGTGATGATAAACTCCAGGAACTTCACCTGAGGAAGCATCGTAATATATGGGTAGCGGGTTTTTAAATGACTAAAGTCTGCCAATGTAACAGTATCACTAGGAGTCTGAATTCTAATTTGGCGCATCTTGGCATGGGGCAATTGTAATAAGCGATCGCTTAAATTCAATTCCTCCATAATCTGCATCACAGACGGATGAATTGTATCTCCCCGAAAGTCCCGATCAAAATCTTTATGTGTTTCTAGCAGCGTCACCGGGATACCTTGACGCGCTAACAACAAAGCCAGCACCGCACCCGCAGGACCCCCACCGACTATGCAACAAGATGTGGTTTGTACGTCTAAAATGTCATGAGCAGGGTTAACGGTTGACTCTTGGACAGGATTTGAGGGTATATTAGCAGTCATCAACGCACCTCCTAAAAGCTCTTAAATTAAAAGTAGTTCGTTTTTTGTGCTAAAAGCTGTTTTTTTTACTTTTCGTATTCAGATATTCCAGGTATGATGAGCGCTAAACATTGTACGAAGAGAGTTTAACGTCAATAGTCGTCATATTGACCCTTCACTAATAACAATTTCAATAAATAATACTCGTGGCGCAAGTTCTTTTAGAAAATGTTTATAAAAGTTTTCCCCCTCGCAAAGGGGAAGGTGTTGTTTCGCAAACTAAAAATGCAAACAAGAGTGACGCGACACCAGAACATTCAGAAAATATCAACGTTTTGCGACGGATTAATTTGACTGTAGCAGATGGCGAGTTTATGGTGCTGGTGGGACCTTCGGGTTGTGGTAAAAGCACCCTGCTGAGGTTAATTGCTGGCTTAGAAGCAATGACCGGCGGTAATATCTCGGTAGGCGATCGCCTAGTTAACGATCTCCCCCCAAAAGAACGAGACATCGCGATGGTGTTTCAAAATTACGCCCTTTATCCGCACATGACAGTGTACGACAATATCGCCTTTGGGTTGCGACGGAGGAGTGGGAGACAAGGTGGACAAGGTGGACAAGGTGGACAAGGTGGACAAGGGGGACAAGAAAGAATTTCTCCCTTGTCTTCCCCCTCTTCCTTGTCTCCCTTGTCTCCCTATCTGCGAAACTGGGCAGAAAACACCTTGGTTGCTGTGACGCGAAAGTTACCGAAGGGACTGCGGTATATCTCGGAGAAAGAACGAGGGGTGAACGAACAGGTGCGTTATGTCGCCAACTTGTTACAAATGGAAGGATTGTTAAATCGCTTACCTAAACAGTTGTCTGGTGGGCAAAGACAACGGGTAGCATTAGGACGAGCGATCGCCCGCAATCCGCAAGTATTCTTAATGGATGAACCCCTTTCTAATTTAGATGCGAAACTACGAGCAGAAACTCGCGCTCAAATTGTTAAGTTACAACGTCACCTGGGTACAACGACAATTTATGTTACCCATGACCAAACTGAAGCGATGACAATGGGCGATCGCATTGCAATTATGAATCAAGGGCAAATTCAGCAAGTTGCTGCTCCATTGGAATTATACAACCGTCCGGCAAATCGCTTTGTTGCAGAATTCATCGGTTCGCCGCCAATGAATTTTATACCTGTAAAATTTCAGGCTCCGCAGGTAATCACCCATTCTCAGTTTCGTCTGACCCTATCAGAAGCTTGGGCAACTGCGTTACAAAAATATGATGGACAAACTTTAATTTTAGGTATTCGCCCAGAACACTTAAGTATAAGTTTACCTGCAACCAAAAATCTGCCAGTCGAAGTAGACTTGGTGGAAAACTTGGGTAACGACACTTATCTTGCTGTCAAACTTGTCGAACCGAATCAAACTACTTATACAAGCAATTACCTGCAAGTGCGAGTTCCACCAGACCGCAGTGTACGTATTGGCGAACAACTGTGGTTATCGCTGACACCAGATAAAATACACTTTTTTGACCCGGAAACCGATTTGGCGATATTTCCTAAGAGTTCGTCACCATCTTTGCCATTTGAGAATAGGGAATAGGGAATTTCATCACAAATAAATGTAACGGTTCACGAAGATATACTGGATGAAAAAACAGCGAAAACGAAGATTATGATTACTTTAATTCAAAGTCCAGTAAGTTCCGATCCAGAAGTGATGGGCGGCACACTGGTATTTAGAAACACAAGAGTCCCAGTTCAATCGCTTTTCGAGTATTTAGACGATGACTTTTCTTTAGAAGAGTTTTTAGACAATTTCCCATCTGTTGATCGTGCAGATGCGGTAAATTTATTGAGACTTGCTCGTGAATACGTTCAAGATGAAAATCATTCTGGATGAGAATTTACCAAGAGCTTTAAAAGTTTATTTGTCTGCTTACGAAGTAACCACCGTTCAAGAGCAGGGATGGGCTGGAGTTAAGAATGGGGAACTGATGGCAAGAATTGATTGCGTGTATAACGTTTTTATTACATCAGACAAGAATTTGAAATACCAGCAAAACTTGGCTGAACGCAGGATAGCAATTATTGAGCTTCCCACAAATCGATTAAAGCTATTAGAAACTATTACCGAGAAAATTGTGGCAGAAGTTGAGAGCATTTCTCTAGGAATGTACGTGCAAATCTTTCTTTAGCTACCAACCATCTCTAGTTCGTCATCTTTGCCTTTGAGAAATAGTTAGTAGTTACTAGTTAGTAGTTCATAAAACAACTAACTAGTAACTACTAACAACTAATTACACCTCTACAGGAACTTGCTCTTCTTGTTTTTCTACAAACGTTTGAACGCGGGTGCGGTATTGTCTCAAGGAATCATCTACCCAATCGCGATCATTGCTGTTGATGTATAAATGTACCAGTGGTTCGCTGGCATCAGGTAAAACTAACACCCAACTGTCATCGTAGGGTTGACAAATTTTTACCCCATCGATTAATTCCAGGTTTTGTGCTGGATGAGTTTCTACCAAATATCGCATCAAGGCACCTTTGACTGTCCAAGGACAGCGGACTGTATAAGTTTTGTGAATTACACGCGGTAATTCTGCTCTGACAGAAGCAAGCGATCGCTCTTGGATTGTTAGCATTTCAATTACCTTGGCAATACAGAACATCCCATCAAATCCGGGATGCAATTGGGGGATAATAAAGCCAGTGTCCCCGCTACCTCCCAACACTACACTAGGATTGGTTTGACAAGCCTCCATTAATGCGGTAGGATTTGCCTTGGTGCGAATCACCTTCCCATCATGGCGACGCGCAATTTGTTCCACAGCACTAGAAGCATGAACCGGTACTACAACCGTCCCTCTAGGGTTAGAAGTTAAAATTAAATCCACCATCAGCGCTGTCAACATTTCGCCGCGAATCGGAATTCCCGATTCATCCACCAAAATCATTTGTTCGCCATTTGCCGACACCTGAACGCCAAAGTTAGCTTTTAAAGCTTCCACCACATGTCCTAACTGAGTTATCAACCCTTCCCGGTCAGATGTGGACATAGCGTTTTTATTCAAACTGGCGTTTAGCACTACCGCATCAGCACCAAAGTTATCTAACATTTGCGGCAATACTGCACCAGAAACAGCATAAACGTAGTCAATTACTACTTTTGCCCGACTATTACGAATTGTGTCAATATTTAATAACTTTTCAAAAGCTGTGCAATAGCGATCCATGACTTGACTGGGGTACGAGACATCGCCAATTTCGTGAATTTGCGATCGCCGCATATCCTCTTTAAAATAAGCTCCTTCAATTTTCTTTTCCTTTGCCTTGGAAATATTGATGCCCTTGGCATCCATAAATTCAATCAGGATATAATCGGGGCGATCGGGATGTACGCGCACATGGATACCACCAGCTACCGACATAGTGGGGATAACTGTGCGAGCGATGGGGATAGCGGTAGCATCGAGGTTTTGAATATCGATGCCCACAGACATTAAACCAGCGATAAGCGATCGCGTCACCATCCGCGAAATATTCCGCTGATCGCGGGAAACCGTTACCTTAGAATGTGGTTTCAAAGTAGAACCATAAGCCGCTCCCAACTTCACCGCAAACTCTGGGGTAATGTCGATATTCGCTAACCCTTGAACACCACGTTGCCCAAATAAATTTCGTTGAGCCGTGTTACCCCAAATCAAGTTAATATTTAAAATCGCCCCGGATTCAATTTTTTTGCTGGGCCAAACGCGCACACCCGGACTAATTTGCGCTTCTTCTCCCACTGTCGAAAGCGAACCGACCACTGCTGCTTCTAAAACATGAGCGCGACGGTCTACACGAGTACCACGAGAAATCACACAAGCCGATAGATGTGCTTCGTCCCCAATAATTGCCCCATTCCAAACAATTGGACGTTTGAGATTGGCATCAGCCCCAATGGTGACATTATCACCGATTACGGTTCCGGCTTCAATTTGGACTCTTGCCCCAATGCGGCAATTATCGCCAATAACCGCCGGAGCTTCAATTTGAGCCGTTGGATCGATATAAGTGTTTTGACCCACCCACAAGTCGGTTGACACCTCTTTGTAGGCAAAATCAAGTTTTACCTTATGTTCCAAGCCATCATATTGAGCTTCGCGGTAGGCGTCCAAGTGACCGACATCGCACCAGTAACCCTCAGCGACATAGCCATACATCGGCTCGTCTTTGTCTAAAAGTAAGGGGAATAAATCTTTAGAAAAGTCACATTCTACGTTAGAAGGCAGATATTCCAAAACTTCTGGTTCTAGAATATATGTACCAGTGTTGACGGTATCGGAGAAAATTTCACTGGTAGAAGGCTTTTCTAAAAATCGACTAATTCGATCTTGTTCGTCGGTAATCACCACCCCAAACTCAATTGGATTGGGGACACGAGTCAAAATCAAAGTAGCTTTAGACTTCTTTTGTTTGTGAAACTCAATTGCGGCTGTTAAGTCAAAATCGGTTATGCTGTCTCCGCTAATTACTAAAAAGGTTTCGTCTAGAAGTTCGGCAATGTTCTTCACGCAACCTGCTGTTCCCAGTGGCTGGTCTTCTTCTACCGCGTAGGTCATTTGTACGCCAAAATCGCTACCATCTTGAAAGTAATCTCGCAATACATCAGGTAAATAATGCAGTGTGGCAACAACTTCTGTAATGTGATGTCGTTTCAGAAGATTGATAATGTGTTCGGCAATTGGTCGATTTAGGATGGGCACCATCGGTTTGGGCAGGTCACAAGTTAGCGGACGTAACCGCGTTCCCGAACCACCTGCCATCAGTACTGCACGCATAAATCCTCCTTAGCTATGTGAGCGCGATCGCTGCTTCTAGACCCGTCAGATGTGTTCTGCTATTCTTTAGTCTCCTATGGATCTTGATATTTTAGAAACTCCCACAAGGTGCATCTGTTAATAAATAAGTAAATATGCTCATAAGCTAGCCTGCTTCGCGAGAGAAAATCAAGCAATTCAAAATGGGGAATGGAAAATGGGGAAAAATTCCCCTGCCCCCTGCTCCCCCTTGTCCCCTTGTCTCCCCATCCCCCACTCCCCGAATCTGAAAGGCTATCTTAAACTGGAATAGGACAAAGTATCGTCAAAAGAAGGAGCAAGCCTAATCCTGAAAAGTTTAGTATTTGCTTTTGGGTGAGGGTGTGAGAATACTTTTCCCGAATTGTGTTAGTTGCTTATGGAGTGATAGGAATGTCTCAGTTACTTATTTTTGGCTTGATGGCGGGTTATTTGTATGGTGTGTGGAAGTTTTGGAATGGATTTGAGCGGACGAATTTTTCGCAAAGCTTGCCCAATCGCCTTGGTTTATCTTTGTTATGGCCCGCTTTATTTGTTACAAATCCGTCCTATCGTCGCAACTTTAAAAAGGCGCTGAAGGGCTAAAGGTCGCGAATAAGTTTAGTTGTATCTTTAGAACGTGCTGTGCGATGGATATGGTTAGTTGACAGCACAGGCGATACCTACGGTAAACTACGCGATCACACTCTACCCAAATTCATATAATTATAAACACAAAGTCCGCACTCAGGCGGACTTTTTACATCTAAGCCTGCGGTCAGCAGGCTTAGATTATATGTGGCTTAACTGTCAATTCCACGCTTGGGGGTAATGGTGACGTGGTGGTTTGATTTTTCTTGATAATTCCTGAGCAATGCTTGGGAATTAAGGCAAATTCGTAATTCAGCTATCAATTACGAACAACAAATTATTTTCTATTCCTCAAGATATGGATAGCTGCACCTGCGGCTGCACCATCGACTACATCTCCCAAAGTATCTTTACGACCGCGAGTAACTGCACCAGTGACACCACCTGCGGCTGCACCTACTCCGATATCTTGACCCAAGTTACGGTTATTGCGATTTCTTCTGGTACCGTTAACACCATTAACAGCAGCACCAGCAGCACCACCTTTAACAGCATTGTTTAATACCGAACCACGTCCCCTAATAGCGCCTGATACTACGCCAGCGGCAGCACCAATGCCGACATCTTCAATTATGCGATTGTCGGCAGCAGCGGGTTTAGCTGGAACTAAGGTGACACCAGCTAAAGTGGCAGCCAAAAGGCTGGGTAAAAATGTGCGTTTTAAGATTCGATTCATAGTTGTACCTTCTTAACAAGTCAAAGTTGTTATTTTGAACAACTTGATCCTAGATTTAGACAACGATAACGTTTTCTTACGTTGGACACTTTCTATAGTTACACTCACAAAAATGCGATCGCATCCCCTGAAAGCATGAGTATCGAATTTTCGTACAAAGAATCGCTTACTGTTGGGAATGGGGCATAGGGCATAACATATTAGTTAAAATAAAAACCTAACATTGCGATCGCATATTGATGGAAATGAATGCGCTCGCCTCACTGTTAAAATTAACACTATGGAGCGGGTAAAATTTCCAATTCCCTCTCGTGAGTTAAAACTTTGCGTAGGCTAGCGCTAAAATAGAGAACTTCATAGTTAGCCGCAAGTTCTTTTTGCAATTGCTTCCATAGGCTGATTCCTTCTGACTCAAAAGCCGCTTCAGCGTCTGCACTTTCAAAACCTGCTGAGTCAACAGGATCAGCCCAGTTTAAAGTTGCATCGTAAGCCTTTGCCCACCTATGCAAG
>JBPCQW010000008.1:0-9553 GCA_050997715.1 Hassallia sp. | reverse complement strand
AAATCGATAGAATAATTCTCTGTCCCCCCAGAGTGCATTTTCATGACTGCAACCTCAAAACCAGCCTTTTCCGCTGAAGAAATAGCCAAAGAAGGTTTAAAGCCTGATGAATATGAAGAAATTGTCCGTAGGTTAGGGCGTCATCCCAACAAAGCCGAACTAGGAATGTTTGGGGTGATGTGGTCAGAGCATTGTTGTTACAAAAATTCACGCCCATTGTTAAAACAGTTTCCCACAACAGGCGATCGCATTCTCGTTGGTCCGGGTGAAAATGCCGGCGTTGTCGATTTAGGTGACGGGCTGCAACTTGCCTTTAAAATTGAATCTCATAACCACCCCTCAGCCGTCGAACCGTTTCAAGGCGCCGCCACTGGCGTAGGAGGTATCCTCAGAGATATCTTTACAATGGGTGCGCGTCCCATTGCTCTTTTAAACTCCTTGCGCTTCGGTTCCCTGGAAGATGCCAAAACTCAACGGCTATTTAGCGGTGTGGTGGCTGGTATAAGTCACTATGGTAACTGCGTCGGTGTACCTACAGTTGGTGGCGAAGTCTACTTTGATGCCGCTTACTCCGGGAATCCCCTAGTAAACGTGATGGCACTGGGATTGATGGAAACGCCAGAAATTGTTAAATCTGGCGCATCTGGTTTAGGCAACCCTGTGCTGTATGTTGGTTCCACCACCGGACGCGATGGTATGGGTGGTGCAAGTTTTGCCAGCGCAGAACTTAGCAATGAATCACTAGATAACCGTCCAGCGGTACAAGTTGGCGATCCTTTTTTAGAAAAGTCGTTAATTGAAGCTTGTCTGGAAGCGTTTAAAACAGGTGCAGTCGTTGCCGCACAGGATATGGGTGCAGCTGGCATTACTTGTTCTACATCAGAAATGGCTGCAAAAGGTGGTGTGGGTATTGAACTGGATTTAGATAAAATACCCGTGCGAGAATCGGGTATGGTTCCCTATGAATATCTGCTTTCGGAATCTCAAGAAAGAATGCTGTTTGTGGCACACAAGGGACGCGAACAAGAATTAATTGATATTTTCCATCGTTGGGGACTGCAAGCAGTTGTTGCGGGGGAAGTTATAGCCGAACCCATTGTTAAAATTCTCTTTCAAGGTGAAATAGCAGCTGAAATTCCCGCTGAAGCTTTGGCAGAAAATACCCCATTGTATGAACGAGAATTATTGACAGAAGCACCAGAATATGCTCGCAAAGCTTGGGAATGGACACCTGATTTGCTTCCCGCTTGCACAATTGCTGGCATTGAAATTCAAAAAAGCCTGCAAAGTTGGAATGATATTCTTTTGACTTTACTCGATACACCAACGATCGCATCAAAACGTTGGGTTTATCGCCAATACGATCATCAAGTCCAGAATAACACCGTCATCTTACCAGGTGGCGCTGATGCCGCTGTCGTCCGGTTGCGTCCCGTTGAGGAGGACAAGGGGAGTGTGGGAGGGGGACAAGGGGAGAAGGGGACAAGGGGACAAGGAGGACAAGGAGGACAAGGGGGACAAAGTGGTATTCCCTCCCCCACTCCCCAAAGTGCCGTTGCTGCGACGGTAGATTGCAATCCTCGCTACGTTTATCTTGACCCTTACGAAGGTGCTAAGGCAGTTGTAGCTGAAGCTGCACGCAATCTTAGTTGCGTGGGTGCTGAACCTATAGCGGTGACTGATAACTTAAATTTTGGCAGTCCCGAAAAACCGATTGGTTATTGGCAATTATCAGAAGCTTGTCGCGGTTTGGCTGAAGGTTGCCGAGAATTAGCAACGCCTGTTACTGGCGGTAATGTCTCACTTTATAATGAAACTTTCGACTCAGAAGGCAACCCGCAACCAATTTATCCTACCCCGGTTGTGGGGATGGTCGGGTTGATTCCTGATTTAAGCAAAATTTGCGGTCAAGCTTGGCTTGCTGAAGGCGATATAATTTATCTTTTAGGATTGCCTTTAGAATCTAAAGTTGAATTGGGAGCATCGGAATATTTAGCCACTATCCATAATACTGTAGCTGGAAAACCGCCACGGGTAGATTTTGAATTGGAAAGGTGTGTACAACGAATTTGCCGTGAGGGAATTCGGAATGGTTGGATTCGTTCAGCTCATGATTGTGCTGAAGGTGGTTTGGCTGTTGCTTTGGCAGAATGTTGCATTGCTGGCAAACTTGGTGCGTCCATTAATTTAGGATTAGCATCAAGTAATTCCCAACTTCGATGGGATGAAGTGCTTTTTGGTGAAGGTGGAGCGCGAATTATAGTTTCTGTAGCGTTAGAACAGCAAGAAGTTTGGGAATCTTTATTAAATGAACAATTGGCTAATTATTGGCAACAACTGGGCAAGGTTAGTAATTCCCACACTGATTTGGGGGTGTTAACCTCTGATAACCAAAGTTTAATCAACGTTAGGATCGAAGATATGAGCGATCGCTATTCCCATGCGATTGAAAGACGTTTAGCTATTCACACTTAGAGGAGACAGGAGACAGAAGACAGGAGACAGGAGTTAAGAAAGGCTGTCAACTCAAAATTAAAAACTTCTGACTCCGTGCCTCCTGACTCCGTGCCTCCTGACTCCTGACTCCTGACTCCTGACTATTCACCACGAATGTTTGCTATCCCCAAGCATGATTAAGGTACTGTTATATGTATATGAATTGTTAACGATTTATTAAGGTCAGTTAATATTTCTGAAAACATTCACTTATATATCCATCCCACTGACTCAAAACCTCATCTGGAGCAAAGCTGTAGCATGATTCCTAACCATTCCCTCTCCTTGGATGACCACGCCGAAACTGAAGCCCGTGCTGACAAGCCCGAAGAAGCTTGCGGCGTTTTTGGCATCTACGCACCAGGGGAAGACGTTGCTAAACTGACCTACTTTGGACTTTATGCCCTTCAACACCGAGGTCAAGAGTCAGCTGGGATTGCCACATTTGCAGGGGAACAAGTACACCTGCACAAAGATATGGGTTTGGTATCCCATGTGTTTAACGAATCCATTTTGAGTCAGTTACCGGGTAACTTAGCCGTTGGTCACACTCGTTACTCAACTACAGGTTCGAGCCGGAAAGTTAACGCCCAGCCTGCTGTTGTCGAAACTCGTCTGGGTTCAATAGCTTTAGCACATAATGGTAATTTAGTCAATACCGGGCACTTACGGGAAGAGTTGCTCAAGAGCAAATGCAACTTAGTGACGACAACCGATTCAGAAATGATTGCTTTTGCGATCGCCGAAGAAATTAATGCTGGTGCAGACTGGTTAGAAGGTTGCATTCGCGCATTTAACCGCTGCCAAGGTGCTTTTAGTTTAGTAATTGGCACTCCAACTGGTGTCATGGGTGTTCGCGATCCTAATGGCATTCGTCCCCTAGTAATTGGCACCTTGGGAGAAAATCCAGTTCGCTACGTACTCGCATCAGAAACCTGTGGACTAGATATTATTGGTGCCGATTATCTGCGCGAGGTCGAACCGGGGGAATTAGTTTGGATTACCGAAGATGGTTTAGCTTCGTTCCCCTGGACTCAACAACCCCAAAAGAAGCTGTGTATCTTTGAGATGATTTACTTCGCCCGCCCTGATAGCATGATGCACAATGAAACATTGTACAGCTACCGATTGCGGTTAGGGCGGCGACTAGCTGAAGAATCTGCTGTTGAGGCAGATATTGTTTTTGGTGTTCCTGATTCTGGCATACCAGCTGCGATCGGCTTTTCTCAAGCTTCTGGCATTGCCTACGCCGAAGGATTGATTAAGAATCGTTACGTCGGGCGCACCTTCATTCAGCCAACACAAATGATGCGCGAGTCGGGAATCAAAATGAAACTCAATCCCCTCAAAGATGTGCTATCGGGCAAAAGAGTGGTGATTGTGGATGATTCCATTGTCCGGGGTACAACCAGCCGAAAACTCGTCAAAACCTTGCGGGATGCGGGTGTTGTCGAAGTGCATATGCGAATTTCCTCACCCCCAGTAACTCATCCTTGTTTCTACGGTATCGACACCGACACCCAGGATCAGCTAATTGCAGCAACTAAATCAGTAGAAGAAATTGCTAAACAACTAGAAGTCGATAGCCTAGCCTATCTCAGTTGGAAAGGTATGCTAGAAGCAACGCGAGAAGATACCAATAGTTTTTGTTCGGCTTGCTTTACCGGCGATTACCCCACCTCAATTCCGGAAGCGGTGAAGGGTTCTAAATTGATATTAGAAAAAGCAGCAGTGTAAGGACTAGGGATTAGGGATTAGGGATGAGGGATTAAGAAATATGAAGAGTTTTTTCCAATCTCTAGTCCCCAGTCCCCATTCCCCAATTCAGGTTTGCTGCAAAAATTCTACATTGGGTAACAACGGATCTGTAACAATGCCCACACCGCTGAAACCCCAGCGTTTCAGCAAACTTTTTACCTGCGTCCCTGGAATAGATTCTACAGAAAAGCGGCTTGCCAGTTCACCTGCGTGGGTGTTGAGGTAACTGAGGGCATCAAAATTTTCGCCAAACAGCAACAAATAGCTTGTTCCTTGCGAGTTAGGACGGGCAGTAAGATAACTACCATCAGATTTTGAGCGTATCAGATAATAAACTTCGGACAGCATGGAGGGGAGGGGGAGAGTTCTTGAGATGGGGGGATGGGGGGACAAGGGGGACAAGGGAGAATTACCAATGCCCAATGCCCAATGCCCAATGCCCTATAGCCAACTAATTCAAATTTTCTAGACGAATGCGCGGATCGGCAGCTTTCAGCATTAAGTCGGCGACTAAATTGCCGACTATTAGGAGTACTGCACCCATTACTAAGCTTGCCATTGCTAGAGGCACATCTAGATTAAATAAAGCTTGTAAAGTTAACTTTCCTAAACCGGGCCAGTTAAAAAATTGCTCAGTAATGAAAGCACCGCTTAATAAACTAGCTAGCTCGAAGCCCAATAACGTAATCAAGGGGTTAACGGCGTTACGCAACGCATGAACGTAAATAACGCGATTTTCGGGCAACCCTTTAGCGCGAGCCGTTTGGATGTAATCTTGACGCAGTACATCTAACATTTCGCCGCGAGTGATTCGCTGTAAACCAGCAAAACTAGTGATGCTTAAAGCGATGGTGGGTAAAATTAAGTGCCAGCCTATATCTATAATTTTACCAATTGGGGAGAGGTCGCTGTGATAAATGCTGGTCATGCCACCTACGGGAAACAGGGGGGTGGTGATTTGGGCAAAGAACAATAAAAACAAAGCCGCAATGAAACTGGGAAATCCTTGTCCGAGGTAGCTTAAGACTTGCAAAATCCGGTCGTAAGCGCGATTTTGCTTGACGGCGGCGGTGATGCCTAAGGGGATAGCGATCGCCCAAGTTACAATTAAAGAAGCGATCGCCATCAACAATGTTGCTGGCACACGTTCCCACAACAAAGATGCCACAGAACGATTATAAGTAAAACTTGTCCCAAAATCGCCCCGTGTCAAAATATTCCACAACCAAAGTCCAAATTGTTCCAGCCAAGACTTATCCAAAGCAAACTGTCGTCGCAGTTCATCAATTCGTTCTTTATAAATTTTCGGATTTGCCTCCAAGGAACTGACATAATCCCCTGGTGCGAGCTGCATAATAAAAAATGACAATGCAGATGCTAAAAACAATGTCAAAAGCGCCTGTAATAGCCGCTTCATGACATAAATAAAGGTTTCGCTAGTGACCAGCCTATACAGCCAATCTCGACCCGCTTCTAAGGAAATTCTGGTAGAAGTCATAATAATTTATCAAAGGTCAACAGTCAAGGGTCAAGAGTCAACAGTCAACAGTCAACAGTTAATCTTTAGACTTTGGACTATGGACTGTGGACTGTAAACTTTGGACTTTTGAACGCGAGATTGCTCAAGTCGGCAGAGCCTTTCCACGCAACTGGCACAAGCTTGACTAATATTGCACAAGGCTAATAATCGGCACATCCGGCAGATTTTTTCGTCCTTGCAAATCCCGTAGCTCGATGATAAACCCAAATCCCACAAGTTCGCAGCCAATCTTCTGTATTAACTTTGCCGTCGCACTCGCAGTTCCACCTGTCGCAATCAAATCATCTACAATTAAAACCCGGCTATTGGGGTGCAAAGCGTCCTGATGCATTTCCAAACAGTCCGTACCATACTCTAGTTCATATTCAACCGAATGAACTGCTGCTGGTAACTTGCCTGGTTTGCGAACTGGAATAAAACCAACTCCTAATTTATAAGCTAAAGGTGTACCAAAAATGAAGCCCCGCGACTCCATCCCCACAATATAATCAGCTTTTAGTCCGGCATCAATGCATTTTTCGGCTAAAAAGTCAATAGTGTAGCGCAGTCCTTGTGGATCGCGCAGCAGTGTGGTGATATCCCGAAAGACAATTCCGGGTTTAGGAAAATCTGGAATGTCACGAATCAGAGACTTTAAATCCATAAGAATGGGGACTAGGGATTGGGGACTAGGGATTGGGATTAGGGATTGGGATTAGGTACTAAGGTAGGGCGCGAAAATCTTTTTATTTCTTTTCCAGTCCCCAGTCCCCAATCCCCAATCCCTAATCCCTAATCCCTGATACCTGAAAAATCGTACACTATAATGTCATACGCTTGGGATCATTGCTTCATAAGGCACAATCCATTGACGATTATCAGAATCTACACCAAGCTAAAGATGGAATTATACTACTTATTGTTGCTATTCAACTTATGTTTTAAAAACTTACAATCTCAGTATACGGAAACCTTTGAGTAGAACGAGTAATTAATCTATATATCAGGATATCAGGCAGTCCTACTCCTGTCATAACGTGAAAATGTTCACTTTTTAGACTAGCTATCTTAAATTAGTTTTACCTAGTCTGTTGCGATCGCACAAGGTATTTATAATGAATGTTTCCGCTTCTTTAACGCCGTTCAACACTAGTCCCACGCAAAAATCAGCGCCGATGATTCTGGACACTCTCCCCGATCCTGCAATTGAGGGACAAGGATGTCCCCGTACAACCCGCGTGCAAATTGACCTTATTTTACTAGCAATTGAAGCTTTAGAACTGGGTGGCTCTGAAGCAATTTTGGGATTTGCTGAAGAATTGGAACTCAAAGGTATTATTAAAGATCGAGTGAATTTATGGCGAATGCGTAGCACTAACCCGTTACGTAGAGCAAATATTCGCCGTCCTTTGACAATTATCGAAGCGAAAGCTTTGGTAGTAATCGCTTGCTATTTGTCGCGACGGTTAACAGTTGTCATTCGTCAGATGCTAATGATTTATCAACAAATGAATGATAAACAGATTCCCTTAGAACAGAATTTGCGGCTTTCTAATTATCTAGAGCGATTTAGAACACATTTTAAAAGCCGCATGAATCCCCGCCGTTCTGGTTTTTTGGCATTAACTTCTGATGATAAATTAGATGAACTGGCGATGAATTTGTTAGGAAAATTATTATTTTGTACAGGTACAGCGGGAATGCAACGCTTCTGGATTAGTCTTTTTGACGGTGAAGTAGAATGAATATTCAACGTAAGTATAGTTTACCTAATTGCACACTGCTTTTAGAAGGTTTAAGTGATGCCGCTAGAGCGGTACACTTCCAAGAAATGCGCCCCGAATTATCCATTTTGGTGAATGCAGAATGCTATTTATCTGGTAACAATGAGCCATTAGTGGGAGGGCGAGAATTTTTTGAAAGTTTGGTAAGAGCCGTTAGTGGTTATGCTCAAGAATTTTTGAGCAGTGTACCGAACCCACTCGCACACAACACAGAATCGGAGTTAGTGCAGTTTCAAAAAATTCACAGCAATCGACATAGATTGATTGTGCATTCAGATGTGCAAAAAAATGCAGAAGCTAAATCTAATAATGGTAAAGCACCAATTCAAATCGATTTGAATAGTGTGCAGTTGTTTGATTTAGTCGAAGCGGTGGATCAGTTTTTTGCTGATAGCCAAACTTTACCAGAGTTATCTCTAGAATTACAACCTGTTGGCAAAGGTTCTGGTCTTGCTAGTCAAGCGTTTATCAAGCAAGCATTACCCGCTGGTGTGGGAGTATCGAGTTTGGCTGTATGTGCGATCGCCTTCGGTTTGATTCCCCTGCCACAAGTGCGTCAACCACAACAGCAGACTAACTCTACAACACAAAATGTCACACCTTCAGCAGCAGATGCTACAAATCCCACACCATCTCCTATCCCCACAGCCAGTGCTTCTCCCATAGCAAATGCTATTCCCACACCAACTACCACCCCGACTGCAACAAGCGCAGTTACAACAGATTTAGAAACTCTTTTAAAAACAGTTCCGGAAATTACTGATGCTTCGCAACTGCGGGCATTAAATCGCCAAATTTATAATCAAATTAATCCTGATTGGGCTAATCGCTCAGGATTAAATGAGGATTTAGTCTATCGTATCGGTGTAGCGGCAGATGGTGCGATCGTCGGTTATAAAGCGACGAATAAAGAAGCGAATCAGGCAATAGAAAAAACTCCTTTGCCTAAACTACTTTATAATCCTGCCAAACGTGGGGGCATTAACAATGAACCGATCGCTCAATTTCGAGTAGTATTTACACAACAAGGTGTACTACAAGTTAGTCCTTGGCGCGGATACGCTAACACACCAAAAGTTATCGGCGCAAAAATCACAGATGCCAACGCCGTCAAAGATTTAAATAAAAAGCTTTATGATACAATTCGCCAAAATTGGGGCGGAACTCCCAGTTTTTCGCAAAATTTGAAGTATCGAGTCGCCGTCAACAAAGATGGGACGATCGCCGATTATGAACCACTTAACCAAGTAGCTTTTGATTATTTCCGGGAAACACCGCTTCCCAAGATATTCAACGCGCTTTATGGTTCAAATGTAGCCCCTCCCAACACCAAAGAACCCCTCGCTCACTACCAAGTAGTATTTCAGCCCAACGGCAATTTAGAAGTCACTCCTTGGCAGGGATATCGGTAACTAGGGACTGGGGACTGGGGACTGGGGACTGGGAAGAAAATGCTTTTTTAGGTGTGAATTATTCATAGATTCCTAATCCCTAGTCCCCAGTCCCTAATCCCCTATTTTGTAATTCGTCCCATATAATTTCCCCACAGTTGAGCTGCTTGAGCGCTGCTGCCAGATGTGGGAGAATTATTATCATTTCCTAACCAAATACCAGTTACGAGTCGCTTACTGGGAATAAAGCCAATAAACCACAGGTCAACGTTGTTATTTGTTGTGCCTGTTTTACCAGCTTCCCCTAATCCAATAGCCGCACTGCGTCCAGTACCTCTGGAGATGACGCCGCGTAGCAAATTGGTCATGGTATCGGCTATTTCCGGTTTGAGTACGCGCTTGTTTGCTCCTGGATCTTGGTCAAAGGAGTAGATGACGCGGCAAGTTTTTAAATCATTGCGATCGCGACAATCACTACTATCTAAAATCCGGCTAATTGCGTGGGGACGATTCCAGACACCACGGTGTGCGATGGCTCCAAAAGCACCTGTCATTTCCGTGACATTAACTACACTTTGACCCAGAATTAAGCCAGGAACTGGATC
>JBPCQW010000578.1:0-13009 GCA_050997715.1 Hassallia sp. | reverse complement strand
CGGCTGTTGTTGAATGAAGCGTATTGGAAGATTAAGCGACCGAAGTAACCGTGTGCTGCAACGATGTTGTAGGTTTCTTCTTCTTGACCGAATTTGTAACCGTAGTTAAGGGACTCGGTTTCGGTTGTTTCACGCACCAAGGAAGAAGTTACTAGTGAACCGTGCATTGCAGAGAACAAACTTCCACCGAATACACCAGCTACACCTAATTGGTGGAAGGGGTGCATCAAGATGTTATGTTCTGCTTGGAACACAATCATGAAGTTGAAGGTTCCGGAGATACCCAAAGGCATACCGTCACTGAATGAACCTTGTCCGATTGGGTAGATCAAGAATACTGCGGTTGCTGCTGCTACTGGAGCAGAGAATGCTAGGCAAATCCAAGGACGCATACCTAAGCGGTAAGAAAGTTCCCATTCACGTCCTAAGTAGCAGAATACGCCGATTAAGAAGTGGAATACTACCAATTGGTAAGGACCACCGTTGTACAACCACTCATCTAAGGAAGCTGCTTCCCAGATTGGGTAGAAGTGCAATCCAATTGCGTTAGAAGAAGGAACAACTGCACCAGAGATAATGTTGTTTCCGTAAATCAATGAACCTGCTACGGGTTCGCGGATACCATCAATGTCAACTGGGGGTGCTGCGATGAACGCAATGATGAAGCAGGTGGTAGCAGCTAGCAGGGTGGGGATCATCAATACGCCGAACCAACCAATGTATAGGCGGTTTTCTGTGCTGGTGATCCATTCGCAGAAGCGCTCCCAAACGGAAGGCGCGCTTTCGCGTCTTTGTAAGGTTGTGGTCATGGGTTTATAATTGCTTTATTTTTGTATGAATTTTGCAGGTAGGTGTTTTTACCTATTGTTTATCAGATTAGAGGCTTAGTTGAGATTTGTAAAGTCTTTTCAGAAACTTTTTTACAATTAGTGCAGCGTGGCGGAAATCATTACTTGGTTCAACAAGGTTAAAAGCTTACTGTACAAGCTTTACTGCTGCTTTGATGCCCTGTAATTTTTCGGCTGATAAAAGCTTGTTTGCACCAGAGAAGCACAGGTTTGAGGTAATCGGGGACTAACTTATAGATATATATAAATTATTACGTTCTGTTTTTTATGCAAATTTCTCATTCACGCACACTTACTTATAGCCCTGCTTATACAATCGTTCCTACGTACGAATGCTTTAATCGCTGTACCTATTGCAACTTTCGGACAGATTCGGGCAAAAGTCCCTGGATGACTTTATCAGCCGCAGAAAGTCTTTTAAAACAACTTCAAAGCAAAGATGTCTGTGAAATTCTGATACTCAGTGGTGAGGTACATCCCTCTTCATCGCGGCGTCAAGCCTGGTTTCAGCGGATTTACGATTTATGTAAATTGGCACTTTCAATCGGGTTTTTGTCGCACACGAATGCTGGAGTGCTGAGTTATGAAGAAATGCAAAAATTAAAGACAGTCAATGTATCTATGGGGTTGATGTTAGAGCAATTAAACCCATTACTGTTAGATACAGTACATAAATACGCACCAAGTAAAGTTCCAGAAGTGCGGTTGCAACAATTAGAGTGGGCAGGTGAGTTACAAATTCCTTTTACAACAGGGTTACTACTGGGAATAGGGGAAACTGAGGATGATTGGTGCGAAACATTAGAAGCTATAACTCGCTTGCATCAGCGTTACCATCACATTCAAGAAGTCATCTTGCAACCGCACAGTCTTGGATATCAGCAAACATTTGATGCAGCTTGTTTTGATCTTCACAACTTACCAAAAGTAATTTATAAGGCACGTCAAATTCTTTCCCCAGATATTACCATTCAAATTCCACCGAATTTAGTCAAAGATGACCGATGGTTACTTGCTTGTATGGAAGCTGGGGCAAGAGATTTAGGGGGAATTGGACCAAAAGATGAAGTGAATCCCGATTATCTGCATCTTCAAGTCGAAGCGTTGCAAAAAATTTTACAGCCCGCTGGCTGGGAAGTTGTGCCTAGGTTGCCAGTTTATCCGCACTTTGATGATTGGTTATCGGTAGAATTGCAAGCAGCGGTGAAACGATGGCGATCGCTTTGTCTCACCACAAGCTGATGCAGGCTCTAGGGCTAAAATATCATTTCTAATTATAATAGTAGGTTTTTATTATTTATTAGGGCGAAACCTGAAAGATGCATTGGATACTTCAATGCGGTTTTTATCCCAGCCTCAGTTAAAGAAATAAAACGAATTATGAGAATTGCTAATTGACACCTACAATCATTGAGGCTGCTAATGGTAGTCATAACCTAAGTAATCAAGCGATCGCTTTACTTAAAATAAATCTCAATTGCAATTTGCTGTATTTTTAACTTATTTTTTGTCACTTGTTTGGTTTGCACTTGTTTGATTCGACAAATTTATCTTTTTTTCGACTACATACTCCAAAAAATGCCTCATCTATGGCAATCTGGGAAACAGAGCTTTTTTTAATCTGATATTTTTGTTACAGCAAATTTACCTAAGAGGTTATGCAAACTTTACCAACACTAGATACTTCCAACACTGCACCTAGTCAAGCCTCTTTTGACACAACTATTAAGCGCCGCAAAACCCGTCCCGTGAGAGTTGGCAATGTCACTATTGGGGGCACTTTCCCCGTGGTAGTGCAGTCGATGATTAATGAAGACACACTTGATATTGATGGTTCCGTAGCAGGAATTCGTCGTTTGCACGAAATTGGCTGCGAAATTGTCCGAGTCACAGTACCAAGTATGGCTCATGCGAAAGCATTGGCAGAAATTAAACAAAAATTAATTAAAACTTACCAAGACGTACCCATCGTTGCTGATGTCCATCACAACGGCATGAAAATTGCCTTGGAAGTCGCCAAACACATAGAAAAAGTACGGATTAATCCAGGTTTATATGTGTTTGAAAAGCCTAATGCCAATAGAGGTGAATTTACCAAAACCGAATTTGATGAAATCGGCGACAAAGTGCGCGAAACTTTAGAACCTCTAGTAGTTTCTTTACGCGACCAAGGTAAATCAATGCGAATCGGCGTAAATCACGGTTCTTTAGCCGAAAGGATGCTATTTACCTACGGCGATACGCCAGAAGGAATGGTAGAATCTGCTTTGGAATTCATTCGCATCTGTGAATCTTTGGATTTCCATAATTTGGTTATTTCTATGAAAGCTTCACGGGTGCCGGTGATGGTAGCTGCGTATCGTCTGATGGCAAAGCGTATGGATGATCTTGATATGAATTATCCTTTACATTTGGGCGTAACAGAAGCTGGTGATGGCGAATACGGACGGATTAAGTCCACTGCGGGTATTGCCACCTTGCTAGCTGATGGCATTGGCGATACAATTCGAGTCTCTCTAACTGAAGCACCAGAAAAAGAAATTCCCGTCTGTTACAGCATTTTGCAAGCTTTAGGATTGCGGAAGACGATGGTGGAGTACGTCGCTTGTCCTTCTTGCGGACGTACTTTGTTTAATTTAGAAGAAGTGCTGCACAAAGTCCGGGAAGCAACAAAACACCTAACTGGTCTAGATATTGCTGTTATGGGTTGTATTGTCAATGGTCCAGGAGAAATGGCTGATGCTGACTATGGTTATGTCGGGAAGACTCCTGGGTATATTTCTTTGTATCGAGGGAGAGAAGAAATTAAAAAAGTACCAGAAGATAAAGGTGTCGAAGAGTTAATTAATTTGATTAAAGCAGACGATCGCTGGGTTGAACCGGAATAAATTAGAGGCTGGGGACTAGGGCTAGTTAAAATAAATTCTTAAATACTAATCCCAGTCCCCAGTCGTTAGTCTCTAATCCAAGCGAAAAACCGGATTGCAAATCATTTTTCTGAAATAAGAATACATGTCCGGTCTTTACAGTGATACCCTGTGTTAGATTGAGCATACTGAATATATTTTTTCCTTAGCCCTTGCAGCTGTCATTATGGTGATTACAAGAAATGGACTTGTTTTGGGTGCTACGGCAGTAACGCTAACCACAATTGCTGTTACTAGTCTTGGCATTCACTCCCAAGGACAGGCTTTATTTAAAGAAAGTCCTAAAGAATTGGTAGAAGAAGTTTGGCAAATTGTTCAACGCCAATATGTAGACGGTACTTTTAATCAATTAGATTGGCCAGCAATTCGTCGTCAGTACTTGAGCAAGTCCTACACCAACAAGGAAGAAGCTTACAAATCCATCCGGGAAATGCTGAAAAAGCTGGATGATCCCTATACCCGGTTTATGGATCCTAAGGAGTTCAAAAATATGCAAGTGGACACCTCTGGCGAATTAATAGGCATAGGCATCACAATTAGTCAAGATGAAAAAACCAAGCAGTTAGTTGTGATTGCCCCGATTGAGGATACACCGGCTTTTAAGGCTGGAATTCTGGCAAAAGACAAAATCCTCAAAATTGATGGTAAATCTACCAAAGGAATGGATACCAATCAGGCAGTATCCTTAATTCGTGGTGAACCAAATACTTCGGTAAGTTTAAGTGTTGAACGTAACGGTCAACAAAAAGATTTTCAAATTAAACGCGCACGCATTGAAATCCATCCCGTAAAGTATTCTCAAAAGCAGACACCAGCAGGGAACACCGGATACATTCGCTTGAACCAGTTCAGCGCTAATGCGGCTAAGGAAATGCAAAGCGCAATCAAAGATTTAGAAAGCAAAAAGGTTGCTGGCTATGTTCTGGATCTGCGCGGAAACCCAGGCGGGTTATTATTCGCTAGTGTGGACATTGCCCGAATGTTTATAAATAGCGGTACGATTGTCTCAACTATTCCTCGCCAAGGTGAGGTAGAAAAAGAAGTGGCAAACGGACGCGCTTTGACAGATAAACCGCTGGTGGTGTTGGTAGATAAAGGTTCCGCTAGTGCTAGTGAAATCCTCTCCGGTGCATTGCAAGATAATAAGCGTGCAGTTATAGTTGGTACTCAAACCTTTGGTAAAGGTTTAGTGCAATCGGTACGTGCTTTAAACGATGGTTCAGGATTAGCGGTGACGATCGCTAGATATCATACTCCTAGCGGTAGAGATATTCACAAGCATGGCATAGACCCAGATGTCAAGATAGATTTGACTGATGCCCAAAAACAGCAATTGTGGCTGCGCGATCGTGATAAACTTGCTACACTCGCCGACCCGCAATTTGCTAAAGCAATAGAAATTTTAGATAAAGAAATTGCTGGGAAAGGCACAACTAGGGCAGAAAAATGAGGAGTGAGGAGTTAGGAATAAAAATCATAACTCCTAACTACTAACTCCTAACTTTACACTGGTTGACATTTACCTGAGCGAATCAGTCCGACGCGACGGGCGATCGCTTCTCCTTCTGATGTAAATGGTCCCCATTGTTCTATAATTTCTGGATTATCGTCTTGAGTTACTTCTTGGCTGGCGACTATTTCGCAATTTCCGGCTGTACGCTTGACAATATGCCAAAATTGTGCATTATGCATGAGTGATATAAAAATTTTGTTTCTTACAGGAAAGATTTTACGGCATCCTGAAACCATCTCCACGCTTATAAACCAGATTGCTAAGATAAGCAGTAAGAATCCTGTTTTGCTAGTGTTATGCCTTCACCGTTTCCAGGGATGAACCCTTACTTAGAAAATCCTGAGTTGATATTCTTATTGCCACAGCACTCGATTTAATCAATCTCAAACATCTAAAAAATAGTTTACTTGTACTGTATGCTAAAATCTCCCTAGAGGTTACGATCTAACTATCGTTGGAGCCAATCACCGATTCAGTCTCTATGAATATCCTCTCGCCAAAAGGGACTCGGCGATCGCTTCTAACTCCGGCTGAAGCGTTGGTGCGAATGCGTAATTATTCAGCGGCTTGCCATGTTGTTGATATTACAAGACTCATCTCTCTAGAAGCAATTCGCGGTGTGGAAATTCATCACTTTGGATTTTGGGACGCGCAAATTTGGGCAACAGCGCGACTTAACCAAATTGAAGAAGTTTACAGTGAGGACTTTGCATCGGGTGCTACAGTTGAGGGTGTGCGGTTTACGAATCCTTTCGCAGAGATCCTGTAGTCAAGTTCGTCCAAGGGGCGATCGCGTGGTTGCGCTAAAATGTACAGCATAACAGTGCAATACAGGGTTGGCTTGAAGTTGCTAGTCAGAAGGAGGAACTTGAAGCTGAAGATAACAGCAGAGGTACGGTGCAATGAGCCAAGTTTTAACGCTGGAACTGATCGATAAGGTATATACATTCTTAAAGCAACAAGCTGAAGTTGCAGGTGTACCTATATTAGAGTGGATAACCACCTGTGTTGAACAGTCCGGTTTGCAGAAAAAACAGCAAAATGAGGCAGAAAAAGAAGCTGTACGTCAGCGTTTCCGTCACCATGCTGGAGCTATTGACTTGGGGTATCCTACAGGAGCAGACAATGAAAGCATTGATGCTGATTTATCTAGTTCTAAAAATAATCAAGGACACTCTGTTATGAGTGTCCCTATGAATACTTGGTTAATCTCAGACTAATCCCAAATAAAAAATTACTTGCCGTTACCGTTACCATTAGTAGTAACGATACGTTCCGCAAGCTTTTCCGGCACTTCTTGGAGATGGTCATAATTCCAGTGGAAGGAGCCGACGCCTAAAGTAAGCGATCGCAACTCTACAATAAAGTCGTGCATCTCGGCTTGCGGCAAATAGGCTGAGATATTATCCCATCCTTGCCAATCGTTTCTACCTTCATAACCTAAAATTTGCCCTCGTTTACCACTTAAAAGTTGCAGCGCTTTCGAGGTAAATTCGCTGGGGGTTGTCACTTCCAGATGCAGAATCGGTTCTAGCAAAGTGGGTTCTCCTTGAGGTATTCCCGTTTGCATTGCTAATCGGGCAGCTTGCTTAAATGCTTGTTCGGAACTATCAACGTTATGATAAGAACCATTCGTCAAAGTTACTGCTACATCTACCACAGGGAAGCCCAAGGGACCGTGTGCTAAAAATTCGCGCACACCCATTTCTACCCCAGGAATGTATTGTTTAGGGACGACACCACCGACAATGCGATCGCTAAAATTAAAGCCTTCACCGCGTCCTAAAGGTTTGATATCGAGAAAAACATCGCCAAACTGCCCATGTCCACCGCTTTGGTGTTTGTAGCGTCCATGAATGGAAGCTACAGCTTTGCGAATAGTTTCTTTATAAGGAACTTGCGGCAAGTGAGTTGTCATTGGTAAATTATACTTGCGGCGCAGTCTATCTAAAGCGACTTGCAAATGTATTTCACCTTGTCCCCACAGAATGACTTCGTGAGTGTCACCGTGTTGTTCCCAAGCAAGAGATGGATCTTCTTCTAACAGCTTTGCGATCGCACTGCTGAGTTTAACTTCATCGTTGCGCTTTTCTGGAGTAATTGCCAATGCATAAACTGGTTCTAATTGTTCAGCTTTTGGTAATTCCTTCACCTGCTGTGTAGAAAGTGTATCTCCAGTTTTCACATTTTCTAAACGACTTAAAGCGACGATTTCCCCAGCATCAGCTTCTTGAAGCGATCGCAGTTGTTGCCCCATGAGCCGATAAATTCCCCCAGCACGAACACCGTTGAGGAGAATACCATCAGATAGTTTACCGCGCCAAACACGCACTAGAGAGAGTTTGCCACCTTGAGGAGTGTAATAGGTTTTCAGAACCTGCGCTATGGAAGTATCGCCTTTAAGGTCTTTTAAACGGCGTTCTGCGGTGGTTTCTGGTTCGGGTGCTTCTCGTAATAAAGCTTCTAATAAAGGTCGCACACCATAATCGAGTTCGGCAATACCAAAGAAAACAGGTACAACTAAATCTGCGCTTAATTCCAGTTTTAAATCTTTGAGAATTTCTTCTTGGGGTGGTTCGATATCTTCTAAAAGTTCTTCGAGTAAATGATCGTCAAAATTTGCTAAGGCTTCGAGCATTTCTGCTCGTGCTATGTATTCTTCTTCTTTAAGAGATTCGGGAAACGGGATCGGATCGGCAGGGGCGCCGGGATGATATTGATAAGCTTGTTCGGTTACTAAATCTATAAAGCCGGTTAGCTCTTCCCCATTCATAATGGGATATTGGTGCGCTACCAAGGGACGGCTAGAAACAGCTTTGAGAGCGTGTAAAGTTTCTAAAACATGGATATTTGCCCGATCCATTTTGTTAACAAAGACGAGATGGGGAATTTTCCAATCGTCGAGGAATTTAAATAAAGGTGCTAGGGTGAGGACACCTTCGCGTATGGGTTCGCAAACTACAATTGCTGCATCGACTCCCATTAAAGCGTTGTAGGTTTCCTGGGCAAATTCTACTGAACCCGGACAGTCAATAAACGTGAAGCGAATATCGTTGTATTCGGTGCTTGCTGCACCTACTTCGACACTCATGTGGCGATCGCGCGATTCTGCTGCACTATCTCCTATTGTATTGCCATCTTTGACATTGCCTTTGCGGGAAATTGAGCCTGTGACAAATAGCAAACTTTCTAATAACGTCGTCTTCCCGCTTAAATAAGGACCGACAATTGCAACGTTTCGCGAACCCGATTTTACTTTTTCGTTCATAAAACCTCCCTTGCGGTGAGCTAATCAGCCGCATATGCAGATTTATTTGGGAATAAAAATCTTGATAGACGATTATTACCCCGTCTTTAATTTGTTATTATCCTCCCTTTAACCTGGTTAACAAAAAATCGTAGCTTGTTGTAAAATTTATTTGAAGAAAATTTAAGTTACACAAACTTTAATACATAATCCCAAAGTTTTGTAAAAACATTCAGTTCAAACCAAACTTTTTGTAAAGTAAACGTCACTAAAGATATTGCGAGGAGCAAAAGTCAATGAGATTATCATTCTATAAATATCGTATAGGAAAGCTGATAAGTTTGATGTTACTCGCTGGTAGCATCATCTTCCCCTCCCCCTCTCTCCCCCTCCCCCCCTCCCCCCCTCCTCCCCTAAAGCTGGCACAATATAATAATAACCAAACTGCTACAGATTGGTTAAACCAAGGCTTGCAGGCAATAAATGTGGGAAGAGTTGAAGATGCGATCGCTTATTTTAATCAAGCAATTCAGCTAGATCCAAATTTGGCACCAGCACATTATAATTTAGGGTTAGCGCTGCGACAGGTTGGACAATTACAACCTGCGGCAGATGCATTTTATCGCGCAACTTTAGCCGACCCGAAATTTGCCCCTGCTTTTGCGAATTTGGGGGGAGCGTTGTTAGAAGGTAATAATTTTCAACAGGCAAATGATTACTTACAACGAGCTTTGCAACTCGATTCAAAGCTGGGTTTTGCTCATTATAATTTTGGTTTGCTACGAGAGCAACAACGCGATTGGGATAAAGCGATCGCATCTTTTAAAAAAGCGATGGAATATAGCCAAAATGCACCAGAGCCAGCTTATCATTTGGGGATATGTTATCTCCAACAAAACAAAGTTGATAAAGCAAAAGATGCATTTCGTAAAGCAGTTAAGATTAATCCCAAATATTCAGAAGCTCATTACAATTTGGGGACGATTTGGTATAACCAAAATAAATCACAAGAAGCTTTAGAAGCATTTAGAAAATCCGCTGAGGCAAACTCCAATTATGCTAACGCTTATTACGGTGCGGGGTTAGTTTTTATGCAATTAAGACAATATCCGCAAGCAGCACAGGTATTACAATATGCCAGAGATTTATATAATTCTCAAAATAATACTTTGTGGGCAAGAAATGCTGAACAACTGTTACAACAAGTACAGAATTTAAATTATCAACCCCGTTAAGGTGCGATTGCTTCACATTGGGTAACAATAGAATTATTGGTTGGGCTGGTGTAGTCGCAAATTGTTCCCATGAGAATACAAATGTACAAGCAAAAGCGCTTCAAGAGTCAATTTTTATTTGGCGATCGGTGGTTTGATCGACATTCAATTGTTCGCAACATGGAAGCTTTTCAAGACTTAATCGTTATAGTTCTGTGTTTAACTTTGTTCGTTGTTATGCTAATGCAGCTGTGGGGGATATTTACTGCCCTCACACAGGCATTAGACTATAAACATGTGACTTCCAAGATGCTATTTATCTTGATTCTCGTCGAGTTATTTCGATTACTTATGGTCTACTTACAAGAGCATAGTATTTCTGTTGGTGTAGCAGTCGAAGTAACAATTGTATCTGTATTGCGAGAAGTCGTTGTTCACGGGGCATTAGAAATTTCTTCGATGCAAACAGCGGCAATGTGTGGCTTATTGTTTATTCTCGGTACGTTATTAATAGTGTGTGCCAAAACACCACATATGGATTGCGTTAGTGCTAACACCAAATATTGTCCGATTCGGCATCGAGGAAATAGGGAACATCAAAATGAGTTTGAGTTTTCACATTCTCATCACTATGATGAAAATCAACCGATTGCATAATGAATTCTAAGCATGAAATCCCCGATTTCTTTAAATAAGTCGGGGATTTCAAATTCGGATAAATCGTTTTTCAGCAGTCTGAAAATGCTGTCGTAGAGACGTTCTATCGGAACTTCTCTACGATATGTGTCATTCGGTCGCGGCTTTTACATAAGCAACCGCTAATGGTACTATTTTACTTTCGACAAGCTTTACAACGGCGCGATCGCTTTCTGACCAAACTCGTTTATTACCAAAGACACACGGCTGCAAAATTCCCCAAAGTTGATTTTCCCAGCAAAGGTGAGCGTGAATCACTGCACGATGTCCGAAATCTCTACGTTCAAATTCGCGGTTAACTATTTTCGGATCAGCAGTTTCTACGTCTTCTACATAAATTGATGGCTCTGTGCGGAGTGCGGCTGCAAATAACGGCTCTTCTTCAGCTAGATTTGTTGGTTCTGGTTTCCAATCAATGTCTTTTACCACAGGAATATCTGAATTTCGGCGCCAGCAATAATCAACTTTGCCCATTTTCGTTTCCGGATTCCGCAAATAAAGAAAAACGCGATCGCACTGCAATACTTCTCCAAGCGCAGGCAACAAAGCCGCAAACATCGCATCCGGCTCACTATGTTTGTCTAAGATATTTTGTAGGTTTTCTGGGATTTGGTTAGTCATATATTTAGCAAAAATCTACCTAATAGTAGATGCATTTATAATTGAACTATTTTTTGCTCGCTACATTGTAGAGTAATATACAGTCTACCTATTTATGGAACCATAATTATGATTTTTGCTGGCAACCGACCGAACAATTTAAGTGTGAACAGTGGTAAATTAGCACCTTGCCCTAATAGCCCGAACTGTGTCTCTAGTCAAAGTTCAGATGTAGGTCATTCAATTGCACCACTGACTTATAGTTCTACCCCAGAAGAAGCGATCGCTCAACTCAAAAGTGTAATTCAATCTTTGCCTAGAACCAAAATCATCACAGAAAGCAAGGATTATTTGTATGCAGAATTTAAAAGCGCTTTGATGGGATTTGTCGATGATGTGGAATTTTATCTAGACCGCAAAGCCAACGTCATCCAAGTTCGCTCCGCATCGCGTTTGGGTCAAAGCGATTTGGGTGTAAATCGCAAACGGATAGAAACGATTAGAGCCAAACTAACCGAAGTTAAATAGAACCAACTTTAGCTAGACGAAAATTAATCAATTTCTGTTTAGTATATTTAATGAGTTCTTGTCACAAAACAACCCATTATGATGACCCCAGCAGTTAGCACCGTAACCGTTGCCCCAATGGATCGGTATAATCAGGCGTTAATTGATAACCTCCATCCTCCAGATTGGGTTAATCCGGAACCTGCACCTTGTTACAATTTGGTTGTTATTGGTGCGGGTACGGCTGGATTGGTGACTGCTGCGGGTGCAGCAATGTTAGGTGCGAAAGTGGCTTTGATAGAAAAGCACTTAATGGGGGGTGATTGTACTAATGTGGGTTGTGTGCCATCAAAAACGCTGATTCGTTCTGCACGGGTGGTTGCAGATATCTATTACGCGCAAGAATTTGGCATTGACAACCGTCATCAGATTAATATTGATTTTCCGGCAGTGATGGAGCGGTTGCGACGAATCCGCACAGAAATTAGTCCGAATGACTCTGCCAAACGCTTTCAAGAAGAATTTGGCATAGACGTGTTTTTTGGCGAGGCTCGATTTAAAAATACTGATACGGTAGAAGTAGGGGAGAGTATTTTACACTTCAAAAAAGCGGCGATCGCTACAGGTTCTCGTCCTACTAAATTACCGATTGATGGTTTGAAGGAGGCAAAATATCTGACAAATGAAACCGTGTTTTCTCTAACACAATGCCCGAATCGATTGGCAGTAATTGGTGGAGGCTACATCGGTTGCGAATTGGCTCAGACTTTTCAACGCTTAGGCTCAGAAGTAATTTTACTCCAAAAAGGTTCGCGCTTACTGAGTCGTGAAGATGTTGAAGCGGCGGAGATTATTCAAAAAGCTTTTGTGCGTGAGGGTGTTCAGTTAATTTTTGAGTCGAAAATTATACGGATTGAACACGACGATGGAGAAAAAGTCATTCGCCACGAGATTAAGGGACAAGAGCAAGTGCTTGCAGTCGATGAAATATTAGTGGCAACAGGGCGATCGCCTAATGTGGAAAACTTGAATCTGGAAGCTGTGGGTGTAGAATACGACCAAAAGCAAGGTGTTATTATCAATGACTACTTACAGACCACTAATCCCCGTATTTATGCAGTAGGAGATGTCTGCATGAAGTGGAAGTTTACCCATGCTGCTGATGCTGCGGCTCGGATCGTGATTCAAAATGCCCTGTTTTCGATTCTTGGGTTGGGACGTAAAAAGCTAAGTTCTTTGATTATGCCTTGGTGTACTTATACTGACCCAGAGGTTGCCCATGTAGGTATGTACCCGCAAGAAGCTGAAGAAAAGGGCATTGAAATTGATACATTTTGCGTACCTCTCAACGATGTTGATCGAGCGATCGTTGATGGTGAAACTGAAGGATTTACGAAGTTACATGTAAAGAAGGGAACAGATAAGATTTTAGGAGCAACGATAGTCGCTCGACATGC
>JBPCQW010000615.1:0-4189 GCA_050997715.1 Hassallia sp. | reverse complement strand
TGAATGGCTTGCTGGTTGAGGAGTATGACATTGAGGCAATGGCCGAAGCTATGATCCGACTGGCGAGAAGCAATTCCTTGGTGAAGACGTTAGGAAAGAACGCAAGCGACCGTATAAATAGTGATTCTTTAATCCGGGATCACATCAATGCCTTGGAAGGGATTATCCAGGAATGCATTAGCTCAATTGAGTGAGTTGAGTATGCTAGTCCGATCCTCTAAGTTTTGAATTCAATCATGACTTGCACTGGCTTTGAGCCATGGCTTACCACAAGTTTATTCCAAGGTATTTTCCGGTGCTGATTTTTTCGCTGGCCTTTCTTCAGTATGCTAATACGTTGTCGCATGATTATGCGTGGGACGATAAGCTCGTAATAACTGCAAACGAATATACCAAGAAGGGAACAGAAGGATTACTTGAGATTTTTACGAGCCGGGTTAGTGTTCCCTATAAAAGTGAGTACCGGCCGGTACCACAGGCTATGTATGCCATTGAGTATGAGATGTTTGATGCAAGCCCGCGTGCGGGCCATTTTTTCAATGTATTATGGTATTCGCTAACTTGTTTGCTGGTCTATTTTTTTGTCCAGTTTAGCTTTTCCAGGTTAGACAAACTCTTTCCCTTTTTTGTTGCCTTGCTGTTCGTCGTCCACCCTCTACACGTCGAGGCTGTAGCAAATATCAAAAGCCGAGATGAAATTCTTACATTATTGTTCGGTTTGTCTTCGATCATGCTTTTAGTTCGAGCATTAGAGAAAATGAACTGGTTATTGTTGATAGCTGGAACGGTTTGTTTCATTTTGGCGTTTTTGTCCAAAAGTAATGCTGTTACATTTCTCCCTCTAATTGCGCTGGTGGCATGGTACCGCTCGGAAAACTCAAGGGGTTCCCGGAAGCTTGTTATTAGCACGGTCGTTATTGCTGTCTGTAGCGTGGCTTTAGTGGTTCTTATCAGGCATTTACACAACACAGTCTCCGATGGGACAACCATCCATTTGAATTCTACGGTCTTGAATAATATCTTTTTATGGTCGGCACATGCAGAGAAGATCATACCCACGGCATTGGTCATTATAGGCAGGTATGTTCTGTTGTTTTTATATCCACATCCGTTAATTCACCTGTATGGTTACAATCAGATCCCTCTCAATGATTGGGGAGACTATGCCCCCTGGGCGGTAGTAACAGCTATTCTTGTGCTGATATTGATCATGCTTAGAAGCTGGCGCGAGAAGCGCGCGCTGCTTTTTGGTGTATTGTTTTTTTCGATCACATACTCTGTTTATTCGAATCTATTTTTCTTTGCGCCAGACACAATGGCGGATCGCTACATGTTTATTCCATCGATTGGATTAGCTATTGTTCTTGTCGAGAGAATTTTCAGGCTAGCTGCTCTTGATTTTCATAAGCCATTGCCAAATACCCTGCGAGCGAAAGTAGTCGTTGCGCTATTCGCTCTACTACTGAGTGCTTACATTGCGAGAACTTTTATTGGCAATAAAGACTGGAAGAATGACGCTACGCTTATCCATAGCCGCATAGAGTATATGGATAATAATGCGGCAGCGCAGGCTATATACGGTTATACGTTAGATAAGGAGAGTTGGGAAACAAAATCTCCGGAGTTAAGACAGCAGAAGAAATTGGCAGCGATGAAAGCCTTCACTCGCGCCATTGAAATTTATCCCGATTTTTACGGGGGATGGATCTCGATTGGAAGGGTATTTGCCCAGCAACTAATCTATGATAAAGCTGAGCTGGCCTTCCTAAAGGCTCAACGAATTGAACCGCTTAATTCCGATAGTTATTTTTACCTGGGAACACTTTATCTAACCCAGCAGGATCACAATCTCGCAACAACGTATCTTGAAAAAGCGATCTTATTGGATCCCAAACTGGAAGAAGCATATGTCGTGTTAGGCAAGGCTTATTTGCAGGCAGATAAGATCGATAACCTCGGGTCTATGGCAATGAGCGCGAGAAGGTGGTTCCCGGATAACGTTGAACTGGAAGCGTTGTTAGCTACCTATTACTTTCGCAGGCAGAGCTACAGTCAAGCCTTTGAACTAGCGAGGTCTGTTATATCAAAGGATCCTAAAAACATACTCGCGCTCACGATTCTCTCATCACCGTCGGCGCAAAGTTTTTAGCGCGTAATGCTCCCTTAGAATGCAAATTCTGGTTAACCCGGTGGTGGTCTGCGTTCAACGACAGCTTTCATTACCCCAGCACCTCTGGTTCCCACCCAAACATCGAATGAGTTGGTAGAAGCATTGAATCTTCCCGGGCTGAAGTAAGCAAAGAGTGGTCTGGGAATATGCGGAGAAGCGGAAGTAGGATTTGTGGGATTCGAGATTAACTGCCAGTTGTTGCCATCATCCAACGATAAAAAAACGCCCGAATCAACAGCGCCTGCAGCTATTGTGGTCGAATCAAGCGGGTTATACTGCAACATTGTCGGTTGCCATGATGTTGCAAAATTGAAGGTAAAACCCCCGCCTGTAGTTAGTCCCTGAGATGAACGATTCAAAAAAGTATTGCCGGCTGCGGTCGCCCCCACCATAAGGTTCTCCAAATTGTTTAAGCGATTCCATGTACCTCCAAAATTGGGGGTCATCCACATCTCAAAATTTTGCGTGGCATTGTTGATCCCTGAAATGATGACACGGTTGCCATTGTTGGGATCGACATCGTAGACATTTACAGTGCCTATGCCCGCAGGTAACGCTAATTGGGCCCAGTTGGCGCCCGGTGCACCAGTTTGGCCTACCAGGGTGGACCTGAAAACTAGACCCTGATTTGCGGGATTCCCATTGCTTGTGTGGTAATAGACGTTGGGTCGTCCTCCTAGGTTGGCAATCTTTATGCTACCTGAACCGGAAGTGGCCGCGCTAGGAGAGTTGAGGGAAGTCCAGGCAATCGGATTACTTCCTATATTATTAGTAAAATATACACCGTCGCTGAGATTTACCGCATAGGCATTAGGACCGAAACGTGCGTTCCCCTTGCCGCTATCAAAACCAGTAAAATTTCCGGCTGATGGATAATTTGGAATCTCACTGTCACCTGATCCATCCTGGTTTCTTTTGAATAATTTGAAATTTCTTGGCGGCGGAAAGAAACCCTCTAAAGATAAAATGCGCCCGGAGTCTTCGGAATTATCGGACACATCACAGCAGTTGTAATTATTCCAATTAGCTGCAAACGGATTATGCCCTTCGACCACGTTGGTGGCTGAAAACCCACCAGCATCCTGTAGCCCATATGTAATACCATGCAGGCCAGGAAATAATCTTATGCCATCAAAGCCCCAAATCCAGGTTGCATGAGGGGTAATCCTCGGTTGTTCCCAGAGTGGATTCTGGCATCCGGGGTTGTTGATAAATAGATTTACGTAAATGCCGCCATCGCTAGTAAATAACCGCGGACAGCTGCCGGCAGAAAACCGCGGATCAAACATAACGTCAGCAACGTCAGCATGTCCTCCATTCTGCACATTGGTCCAGGAATTTGGAGGGGTCCTGGCGGCCCCACCCTGAGAGGACGGGGTGGGAGTAGTGGCTGTGGTTTTAAAAAGATTTATATCACCGAACCATACATCAAATTGATTGGAGGTGGATGTCTGATTCGTCTTGATAAATGGTACCCGACCTTGCGCGTTACCTGCGGGTATTGTTATAGACGTAGGCCAGGTATTGCCTCCGTTATCCGATTCAAAGATGCTGTTGATGTTGGTGGCTGCAAGTAATACGTAATTCTCTGCCGGGGACACTGCGATAGTGCTAGTCGGACCGCTGTTACCAGCCACGGGGCCCTGTCCGGCGGGAACGGGTGTCCAATTAGCCCCATCATCTGTGGAGCGAAAATGTCCATTGTCTCCAATGACGTCAACAATCTGCCTTCCATGGGCGATAACCGCGTAGATCTGCTCTGCGTTATCACCTGTACCCGTTGCGGGATTCAGAGGAGAAGGATCGATGAAAGTCCACGTAGCACCACTATTCACACTACGCGCAAGACCACAACTTGTGCCAACAAAAACACTTGCTGTGTTGTTAGCATTGATGGCAATTTGCCAGCCAGAAGGTTCATTTCTTCTTCGATTAACTCTACAGTTTAAAGTATTTAACGTTGGAATATTCACGGGTGTCCAGCTATTGCCGGCATCGTTGCTAATGCTTATTCCGGAC
>JBPCQW010000572.1:0-20479 GCA_050997715.1 Hassallia sp. | reverse complement strand
AGTGTATCCGAACCTTCAAAGCGCTCCAATGCCTGAACTAAGAAAAGCAGACCATAAACTCATCGCTGTTGTGCCTGCTCTAGCGCTTCGAGATCCAAAATTTCTCCCGCATATTCGTCATAAGTCCACAAATGCAAGATTTGTGTAATTGGCAGCAATTCTTTTGAGACAGACTCTACCAACTGACGATAGTGATCGGGGTTTTGAGGAGCGATGCGATAACGGTTATCCGCGAGCTTGGCAAAGTCTGATCCTGCTTCAACACCAACCCAAGGCTGGTTAAGTTTCCCAAGCTCGGCGCACAAAAACTCCCCTAAGCCCAACGAATCCAAAAATACTAGAGTCAGTCCCGTCTTTGGTTTAATGTCCAAAGCAGCCGTTTCTTTCCGTCGCCATATTTGGCGATAAAACCAGTCTGGAACAGTATTGTTATTGCCAAACAGAATATCAACTCGCTTGACAATAGCATCAAACTCACCAGTTTCAAAGCTCTTTTTGAGTTGCGCGTGCTGAATCTTGCCGATTGAGGTCTTAGGTATTGCCTCTTTCTGAACCGGAATAAAATAATCAGGTCTTATCCCTATCTTGCTAACAACGTTTTTGCGAATCTTTTTCAGCAGCTCTACTAAGCGCTCATCCTCGGAAATAGAAGTGTGGAAAAAGACGATTAATTCGTCAGTATTGCTACCCGGTTGCCGAGTCGCACAGGCTGCTGTGTAAGATATCTCTACTCCTTCAACCGCTTCCACTACCTCTTCAATTTCATGAGAATAGTAATTGACACCGTTGATGATAATAATATTTTTGATCCGCCCTGTAACGGTTAGACATCCGTTATATAAAAACCCCAAATCCCCGGTATTAAACCAACCATCCTCTGTAAATACTTCTCGGTTCATTTCGGGATTCTGATAATAACCGGAGGTGACTGTAGAGCCTTTGACTTGTAGATAACCAATCGTTTGTTCGTTGACGACTTCCTGATTTTCGTTGACAATGCGAAGGGAAATCCCAGGAATGGGGGAGCCTAATTCTACAAATGTTGCATATTCGGGTATTGAGGAGTCTTGCAAATATTTCTCGGAAAAAGTAACACCTGAGGAGGTTTCAGCCATGCCCCAAGAAGAATGCATAGCATTGGCTGATAGCCCGTGAGGTGAAAGCAGTTTTAGCACTTTTCGTGCTGTTTGAGGAGCAATAGGTTCAGCTGTATTTAGAAAAGACCTGATTTCGGATAAGTCCCAATGCCGCTTCTCGATATCATTAGCACGATCGCACAGCAAGGCAAAAGCAAAATTGGGTGCCCAAGTGGTCGTCACTCGATAGCGATCGCACAAATCGAGCCACTTCAGGATATCTTGCAAAACTGCTTCAGTAGGAGCATGGATCTGCTGGCAACCTAAAAAGACACACCTGATTACACACCTAATCAGAGGACCTGGATGATCCAAAGGTAGCCAGTTCAAGGAAATATCAAGGCTAGTAAGATTGTTCATCTGGGACGTGCCAGCCACGCTACTTATTATGTTGCGATGCTGAAGCATCACTCCTTTAGGTGTGCCTGTGCTGCCAGAAGTTAAAATTAATATCGCCAAATCATCCGGCTGACTGACATGCCAGTTTTCATCTTCGTCGCACAACCGCAAGCGATCGACTGTTTCAACTTGGAAATTTTCCAAACCAAAAAGGTTTGACAAGGAACGCACCGCTGGAGCCAATTCTGTGGTGGTCAGGATCAGCGGTTGCTCCAACATTTGCCAAGCATTGTGCAGCTTTTGCACTGTACTGTTGGCTGACTCATAGATTGAGGCAGTCGATATTGGTACAGGCACAAAACCTCCCAAAATACAACCCCAAAAAGCAGGTATGAAGTCCCAATTCTGGTTTATCTGGAAAATAACTTTATCTTGAGGCTTTAATCCTAATTGGCGCAATCCTGCGAGAATTTGCTCTGCTTCATTCAATAAAGCTTTATACGACTGCACAATCTCAGAACCGTCAGCTTTCAGGTAAAGAATTCCCTCAGACGGTATCTGAAGTGCTGTCCGCAACAGAACTGCTGACAGAGTGCTTGGATGACTCGCTTGGGACTTCCTGGCTGCACCATAACTAATAGCTAATGCTTTTGATTCAGATTTTTGTAGCAGCGCAGCTGCTTGAGATGAAGCGGGCAATTCTACAGATTTCTCTAAATTTAGATTATTAACAGGTCTGCTTTTCTCAGGTAGCAAATCTGATAAATGTAACGGGGGTATTTTCTCATTATAGTCTTCAACTATTACTGCCACCTGCTCGACTTGCGGCACAGACTGTAAACGTTCTTCCCATCGCTGCACTAAGTCGGAGTCGATCGCTTCGAGATCAATTAAAGCCTGTTCGTCTACTTGCCCTAGCTCAGTCAGCGGTAAGGTGGATACCGGAATATAGGCGATCGGCATCATTACCGCAGATAGACACGATCGCAAGTGGGATTGTACCTTCTCCAACGAGAATGACCCTGCAAAGACTATATAGGCAACTAGCTCTGGTCTAGAAGTTTCTGCTTTGCGAACCAACACCACACAGTCGTCAATCAATGGATGCTTTAGTAGAGCAACTTCCACGATTTGCCGATCCACAATACAAGTATTTAATTGTTTCATCATACTTATGCCCTGGTATACAAATTTTCCATTAAATCAAAAGGGAGAAAATTTTCATAAACCTTTCCTAGACTAAGAAAAAGTTAAGATATAGTTAATTCTTTTTTGTTATTTGACTCTATCTAAAAATATATTAAGTATTATTCTAAGTATCTCAACTAACTTTGCTTAATCTTTATGTTCTAGTAAATTTACTGCCATCAAAATAAAGCTCATATCAAGATAATCCCTTATCTAGTAAAAACAAGCGATTGTATGGTATATAAATTTTTAACAGTTCCCTTTCCCCTCCAGATAATACTTAGATTGCCATCCATCGAACTCTGTGCAATCGAGTCAACTAAAAATCCTCACTGCGCTAGTTTTGTGGATCTAAGCTATGTATGGTAGAAATAGCCTACATGGTCAACCTTTATCTCAAACTTGACATCAAGCATAGTGAGTACTAAACGTCTGCCAGAAAGCATTGCCCATGTCAGGATTACTCGCCAATCCTGGCAACTCGGCTTCCTTGAAGGTGAAGTCAGTGCGGGTAACTTTGAATGGCAGTTCCAGTGGCATTTTCGCCGGGGTGAACTGTCTGTTAAGCCTTCTCAAGGTCGTGCGCTTATTAAAGAACCCCTCGGTCGCTTCTTGGAGCAACGAGACTACGAGCTAGAGCCTGGAGGAGATTATGCTTTTACTATTCGGGCTGAGTTATGAAAGTTAGGACTTAGGAGTTAGGAGTTAGGAGTTAGGAATTATGAATTAATCACTCTGTACTCCTCATTGATGATTCGGTTAGGCGATTTAAGTATCTTTCGATTAAGAGGATGGCAACAATGTCATCTATAGGTCTTGGTGGTTGTCGCATACCTTGTGGCAATAGTTTCGAGAGTCCTTTGGGTGGGTACATTTGCCAATAGCGATCGCGTGCTTCTAAGCTGGTGTAACGCTCATCCACTAAAATGATATTTAGCGGCTCTTTTACTTCTTGGGTTATTTGCTGTTTCCAGCGTTTTGCTGTAGTTTGGTCACCCATCACCATCAAGGAAATAGGAAAATTTTGGCGCAGTTTGTCAATCGAGGCGATCGCTTCACTTGACAACACAACTTGATGATAATGCACTTGCCGATCTAGCCCCATCACAGCTAAACCACACTTATCTTTACCCGGATCAAAGCCCAAAATTACTGGTTGCGTCGGTGAAAATTCCCGAATAGTCATATTAAATACGTTAATAGTTAATAGTTAATAATTAAGTAAGTACCAAAAATAAAAACATTTGTTTCAACAAATTTCATTCATCTTATTTTCTGACAATGCCCCATGCGAGCGTACCCGATCCATTTTTTATGTGCTAAAAATAATTTGTCCATTTTGTATAACAAGTAATCTCACTTTCAATGGTCCGACTGTATAAATATCTTCTGCTGCAACAGCTTTAATATCCACAGGTTGATCGTACTGCCTTAACTGAGTAATAAAGCGCACAATTGAACCTTCTACTTGAATATCTTCGACAATTCCTGCATTACGGGCACGAAATTGAGAAGCAGAAATCAGCAGTTGTAGCCGTTGCTGCAACTGATAGGATGTCATGGTTTTCGGATCGGCAGTAGTTGTAGCCACGACTTCCCCCCCGGTAAAGACAACTTGATTTCGCGCTGCATCGGCAAAAAATTCTATCTGCTTTTCACCCCTGACGTAATTACCAGCAGAGAAAATTCGCACCGCGTATTCTCGACCATCACTAATTTGCTTGCTGAGTTGTTCAACCCTCTCTGGGGTGACACGTAATATTTGCACATTATTAACAGGATTTGTATTTGGTTCAGCTAATTCTATGTTGGCATTACGGTTAGCTTCTTGTAAAAGTTGAATTACAGCTTGACGCGCAATGGCAGGTTCCGGAGCGCGAATTACCCCAGCAGCTATAACTTGACCCCGAACTAGGGCAACTTTCCCCAAACGCAAGTAGCGAAAGGACTCATAATATTTTTCTAGCCTTGCGACTTCTTGTTCTAGATAGTCCTGTTGTGTTTCTAGTTCTTTGAGCCGAGATTCTCTTTGGATAATTACTTGCTCTCGTGAGGCAATTGCTGAATTGCGCTCTCTAATGAGTCGATCTAGTTGGGAAATTTTTTCATCGCGCTGTTCAATAGTTTCTTGCCGATTAGCAAGTTCGCGATCGCGTTTTTTAATTGCTGTTTGAGCTTCGGCGATCGCTTTTTTGGCTTCATCAAACAATCGTTGACGTTCTGCTCGCAAGCGCTGAATTCCTCCCAACAGTTCTTTTCTCTGCTGGGAAACGCTTTCGAGTTGATTTATAGCTTGTTGATACCGACTAACAACTTGACTTAGTTGGTTTTGAGTGCGTTCCAGGTTCGCTTGAGTTTGAGCCTGTTGAGCAATAGTACGGTTTAATTGAGCTTGTGTAATTTGTTGTTTAGCATTTGCCTCTTTCAACGATTGATTAGTCTGCTGCAATTGTTGTTGAGCTTGGGTTTGTTCTTTTTTTGCCTTATCTAGCTCAACCTCTACTTGACTTTTTTGCGCTTCTGTGGTTTTCAATTGGTCGCGCTTGTGCCTCAAGTCTCTTTGAATATTTTCTAGCTCAAAGACTCCTTTACGCAATCCTTCATCAGCTGCGAATAAAATCCCTAAAGTTGATGCGGAAATTAAACCGCCTGTGAAAATAGTTATGACGACTGCGGTATTTTTGGGACGCAGCTTGAATAGAGAGAGGCGTGCTTTGCCAACTCGTGTGCCAATGCGATCGCCCACGGTGGCTATCACGCCCCCTATAATTAAAATTGCCACTATGAGGATGTACCCGGTGGTCATCTTCAGCTACCGAATCCTTCCAGATACAGCCTACTACTTTCAGTCATTCTCTGCGGTTAATTTGAGGTTGGCAATAGCAATTAAGGGCAATTCCCTTTTTAGATTTACCTTTACAATTAGGTATTATTTCTAAAAATTGAACCAGCGCTACTGCCTAAACTTCAATTGTATGCTAAGTAAATTGCCTACTTAAAGTAACAGGTTTGTGAACAGTAATCTTTTTTTTGTGAATGGAAATCATCTTCTTTTCGCGCAAATCGCCCAGTAAGCGGGTGACGGTAACGCGAGTCGAACCAATTGCCTCAGCGATCGCTTGATGAGATAGCTTCAGATCAATTGTAATTCCATCCGCACAAGGAATGCCAAAATCCCGACACAGAATTAACAGAAAACTCACTAACCTCGAACCCATATCTCGGTGAGCGAGAGTTTCAATCATCATCTCTGTCTGTAAAATCCGCGAAGATAGACCCCGCAACATTAACATCGACAATTCGGGATTTTCCTTGAGTGCTTGCTCAACCTGTTCAATTGGTGCTGAAAGCAAGTCCACGGGTGTAAAAGCAACGGCATGGTAAAACCGATCTGACTTATTTCCCGTTAGTAATGACAACACACCAAAAACGCTATTTTCCCTTAGTAGTGCTACTGTTATTTCTTCTCCTGCCTCATATACCCTGGAAAGCTTTACAGCACCCTTCAAAAGAAAATAAACTCTTTCGGCAGGATCGCCAGGAAAAAAGATCGTTTTATTGCGTTCAAACGTTTCCACAACCGGTGGAAACGCTCCGGTTGCCATTTGACGAAAAACATTTGCTAGGGCTTTATCTTGTGCCACGATCATCTACCTTCCCCTACCCAATGCCTGAAAAATTAAAACTGATTTCCTAAGAATACACCCGAAAAATCAATAACACACCGTCAACCTTTTTGTACTTTACTATACTTATGGTCATATATTCATAGTTATTTGTTTATAATGATACATAATTTTGATAGTTCCAGCTACTAGTCCTTAATAGGTACGATTCAAAGTTGTACTCAACAGGTTTTTTCTCAAAAAATTTACGCTTTCTTGAAAATATCTTAAGGAAGAAGCAAGAATCTATTCATTCCCCAAGGAACCTGAGACAAAATACTGCTATGCAAATAGTGCTTAAAACAAAGTAAAACCATGCTCAGATTCGAGTATGCTCTATCTGGATTGTGTACGTTAACAATTGTTATGTTAAATCTCGCCGGGAAAAACGCTCTTGTCACAGGCATTGCCAATAACCGCTCGATCGCTTGGGGAATAGCCCAACAACTACACTCAAGCGGTGCCAACCTCGGCATTACTTACCTTCCGGATGACCGAGGTAAAATGGAAAAAAAAGTCGCGGAATTGGTGGAACCCCTCAGTCCTAGTTTGTTTATTCCGTGTAATGTTGAGAATGATGAGCAAATTCAATCTACTTTTAATACAATCGCCGACAAGTGGGGCAAATTAGATATTTTGATCCACTGTCTTGCTTTTGCTAATAAAGAAGATTTGACTGGAAATTTTAGTCAAACCTCGCGTCCAGGTTTTAATAAAGCTTTAGAAGTTAGCACTTATTCATTAATACAGTTAGCAGGTGCAGCTAAATCTTTGATGACAGAAGGGGGTAGTATTGTTACGCTCACATATTTGGGTGGGGTTAAAGTGATTCCTAACTACAACCTTATGGGAATCGCTAAAGCCGGATTAGAAATGAGCGTGCGTTACCTTGCATCTGAATTAGGTCCGCAAAATATTCGTGTAAATGCCATTTCCGCAGGTCCGATTCGCACTTTGGCATCGAGTGCGGTAGGCGGCATTTTGGATATGATTCATCATGTAGAGGAAGTTGCACCTTTACGACGCACCGTCACTCAACTAGAAGTAGGCAATGCAGCAGCTTTTTTATCTAGCGATTTAGCCAGCGGAATTACTGGACAAGTCCTGTATGTAGATGCAGGATATGAAATCATGGGAATGTGAAGCTCCGCATCAATGCAGTGGGTGCGGATTCTTAGTTCATCGGGAGTCCAACGACCTTGCCCTCTCCCAAGGGGAGACGCGAAGCGCGAACACTAAGCATGCAAGACCCGTGCTTCCCACGGCTGCAAGTCGACGTTGCCGCACTACTTGAGCGGCAGCAACGTCCCTATCTGTTTGGTATCCACAATGCCTGCACTTATGCACTCGCTCTGATAGTTCTTTCCTGCCGATAACAGTCTGACAATGAGGGCAAATCTGGGATGTGCCATTAGGGTTAACTTTCAAAAAGAAAACTCCTCTTTTCCAACAAACCCATGCCAAAATTGACAGAAACTCACCAAAGCCAGCATCTAAGGTGTGTTTACACAACATTCCACAGGACATGGCTTTCAGGTTTAAGTCTTCTGCAAAGATTGTTCCGGCTTGCTCACAAAGATGATGAGCGAGTTTAAAGTGAAAATCCTTACGGACATTGTGGATATGTTCGTATAATCGACTTACTTTCTGAACGGCTTTCCGCCAATTATTGGACCCTAATTTCTTCTTTGACACTCTTTGTTGTAGCAATTTCAGCTTACATGCGAGGTAACCAAAGAATCGGGGTCTAGTAATAAGCTGCCCACCTTCGTTGCAAAAGCAATATTAGCGAGACACTATTAGTGCAGCAGGTATTTTGCCTTTTTCGCAAAATCGTCAGGCATCATGCCTGTTTGAGAAATAAGATAATAGTTACGAATTTATCCCAGTCAGCAGCTGCTATGGAACCACAAGCGCAAATTTTTCAACAAATGGTTGAAGCCTTGAATCAAAGAGCAAGTGCCCGTATTGCCTCGGTTAGCCGCACTACGGGTGAAACTGATGTGCAAGTCACCATCAACCTAGATGGTACAGGTATTTGCAATGCCGCAACGGGCATTCCCTTTTTGGATCACATGCTGCATCAAATAGCTTCCCACGGACTGATTGACTTGGATGTGCAGGCTAAGGGAGACTTAGAAATTGATGACCACCACACCAACGAAGATGTGGGTATAACTTTAGGGCAAGCATTTAGCCAAGCATTAGGCGATCGCAAAGGTATTGTCCGTTTTGGCAATTTCCTCGCACCTTTAGATGAAGCTTTAATTCAAGTGGCGCTGGATTTTTCCGGTCGTCCGCATATAAGCTATGGTTTAGAAATTCCTACGACTCGGGTGGGAACTTACGACACCCAACTAGTGCGGGAATTTTTTGTAGCGGTGGTAAATCATAGCCAAATGACGCTACATATCCGTCAACTTGATGGCATTAATTCCCATCACATTATTGAAGCGACATTTAAGGCGTTTGCTAGGGCAATGCGGATGGCAGTGGAAATCGATACTCGTCGTGCTGGTATGATTCCCAGTTCTAAAGGCGTTTTGTAAAGTAGCTAAAATTACCTGGCACGTAAATAAGCTTTATAGTGCCAATCAGCTATTTAGTTTGAGATAATCTTGGTTAATCCACCAACCCATCAGGAATTTTAATTCCACAGCTTATAGCTTAAGTCGGTTCAAACCGACTATTGAGAAATGTTTAAGTTTGTTTTAACTGACTTAAGTTATTAGGAAATTTATTTGGTGGGCAGGTTATGTCAAGAATGAAATAGCCCTGCTTTTAAGGGTAAAGGGGAAAAAATAAAAACCTTCTTTTATTACCGTTTAGTTTTTTATCAGTTTAGTATTTTTGCTGTTGCCACGAACACAATTTAAAGGTATATGAAGTCTGTTGCAGATACCACTAATTCTAATTCTCAACTAAATACTACAGACCATCCACCAGTAGTGTTAACTTCCGAGTTAAGAAAAGTCTATCGTACTGGCTTTTGGATGAATCAAAAAGTCGTATCCCTCAAAAGCTGTTCTTTAAAAGTTTATAAGGGAGAAACCTTTGGTTTGTTGGGACCAAATGGTGCTGGGAAAACTACGCTTTTAAAATTATTGCTGGGAGTTATTCGTCCCACGGCTGGACGGGGATTATTATTGGGTAGACCGTTAGGCGATCGCACTGTTAAAGAACGTATCGGCTATCTACCTGAAAATGCCTATTTGTATGATTATCTCACTGGTTGGGAATTTTTGCAGTTAGCAGCCGGACTATTCCAAATTCCTCAAAGCGTGCAACGCCAACGCATCCCGGAACTGGTAGAATTAGTGGGTTTATCTTTGGTGGATGCTCGCAAAAAGCCTCTTCGCCGCTATTCTAAAGGAATGCTACAGCGTGTGGGTATGGCACAGGCATTAATTAACGATCCAGAATTGGTATTTTTAGATGAACCAATGTCTGGACTCGATCCGGTGGGACGCTATCAAATGCGGGAAATTATTTTGTCGTTAAAAGCTGCTGGCAAGACAATTTTTTTCAATAGCCATATTCTCAGTGAGGTAGAGAAAATATGCGATCGCGTTGCTATTCTCTCTCAAGGTCAATTAATTTGCTCTGGTTCGCTCAATGAACTTTTAGGAGATAAAACCACATATCACGTAAAAGGTCAAGGTGGTGACTGGCAAGTTCTTAAAAAATGGATACCTAATCTAGAATTTGAACCTAATGGTTCTTGGCAAGGTGAACTACAAGAAGATTACTATGATTTTCTTGCTAGTCTCCGCTTAATGGGTGGGCAAATTATTGCCATGAACTTGTCTCGTCCCTCCTTAGAAGAGTTTTTTATGCAACAAGTTAAAAAGCAAAATCATTCGGTTAACTAGTACAATCAAGCAACTGTGCTAAAAGCAGTAATGCTGAGAAAATATAAGTTTATTTATAACTGTCGAGTTATTTGCAAAATATACCAATCTTAAATAGAACCGTGAAAAAGAATAAGTCGGGAATTTGAAGGAATATGACTAGCTCGATTTTTTCAAAAATCAGCTAGTCTTTTTATATCTAGTTGATTATATTTATCAAAATCCTAGTCTTTTTGGACTTTTTTGTAAAGCAGGCATCAAATTTTGAAATATCGTTATCTGGGCTACGACATTTTAGTATATAATCAATAAAATTAAATTTAATGATTGCCTAAATTGTATTTATTGTTTCTCTAAGGTTTGACGAGTAAAACTTTAAGTTAACTTCACCAAAAATTCAAATTAAATCAACAATTTGGCTCCGGAAAATGAAGCTTTTTTATGAAAATAAGAATGTTGGGGTTTCACAAAGGATAGACAAAAATGGACAGCCTTGTTTACTAGATCCTCGATACCCCACGACATTTTTGGATGAAGGCTGTCCATTTTTGTCCAGGTTCAGTCCAAGGGAACTTGAATACTTACGTATAGTCAAGATAAAAATGTTAAGACAGCACTTTATTCATGGTGGTATCAGCTAAGTATGCTTAATACAGGTATGTTGAAATTCCTCACCCACTCAGTTACAGGTGTGGCGTTGTTAATGGCTCTTAGTGTCGCTTTGCCGGATGTTAGCCAAGCTCAGAGACAACCCAAAGCAGCTACCACACAACTTGATGCAAATTACACCTTGGGAGGAGGCGATCGCATCCGGGTTAACGTGTTTGAAGTGCCAGAATATACGGGTGAGTACCAAATACCTCCTGGAGGCGCGATTAACCTACCTTTGATTGGCAGCGTTGCTGTTCAAGGACTAACAACCGAACAAGCATCTGACGAAATTGCCAGAAGATATGCTCGCTTTCTCAAACGTCCCTTAATTTCAGTCAATCTTTTATCACCTCGTCCGATTAACGTTGTAGTTGCGGGAGAAGTGTCACGTCCCGGCGCTTACTCTCTCAGCTTGCAAGGAGGTGCAGGTAACGATCCTGGCGTGCAATACCCAACCGTATTAGCCGCAATTACAACGGCTCAGGGGGTACTCAGTAATGCGGATATAACGCAAGTGCAATTACGGCGAAAGCTAGGACGCACCGGTCGAGAGCAAGTAGTCTCAATCAATTTGAAAGAACTCATCCGAACAGGCAGGTTATCACAAGATATTACCTTGCGGGATGGAGATACGATTGTTGTGCCAACAGCAGCCAGACTCAACTTGGCAGAAGCACGCAACTTATCTGCCGCTAACTTTGCCGCTGACCCAACCAGACCGCGCACAGTAGCAGTGGTTGGTGAAGTCAATCGTCCGGGATCGTATCTTGTCACCCAAGGTGAAACAGGTGGCGGAAACGCAGTTGCAGGTGGGGGAAGTATCAGCGGTCAGCCAACTGTGACCCGCGCGCTTCAGTTAGCTGGGGGAATTACACCACAAGCTGACATTCGCAATGTCAAGATCCGCCGACAGACAAGAGCCGGTGGGGAACAAATTATAGATATCAATCTTTGGCAACTATTGCAAAGTGGTGATGTCAATCAAGACACAATTCTCCAAGATGGAGATACGATTTTCTTCCCAACTGCAACAGAGATTAACGCAGCAGATGCTACTGTGTTAGCTAATACCACTTTGTCTGCGGCTACTATTCAAGTTGGGGTAGTAGGCGAAGTTAAAAGACCCGGAAATGTAGAAATTAAGCCTAATAGCTCCTTAAATCAAGCCTTACTCGCTGCTGGTGGATTCAACGATGCTAGAGCTAGCAGTTCTGCTGTAGATTTGGTTCGCCTCAATCCTGATGGTAGTGTCAGCAAACGTAAAGTCAAAGTCAATTTCGGCGCTGGAATTAATCCGCAAACTAATCCGATACTCCGCAATAATGATGTTGTGGTAGTTTACCGTTCTGGTGCAGCCAAGACTTTTGATACTGTAGGCACTGTAGTCAATCCTTTTGCTGGTCTATTAGGTATTTTCCGATCTTTATTTCTTGGTTTCTAAGTAAATATATTGGGGACGTTTGTCAAGGTTTTTCGTCCCCAAAAAAGCGATCGCTAATTAATTTGTGTAGAAGCGATCGCGCATTTTTTATTCAGTATGACATGCTATTTGCTACTGCTAGCAGTAAGGTAGGCACTTGTAGAGCGCGATCGCGTAATATCATCTCCTTAGAATTACACATATTGTAGAGACCTTCCTTTCGTAACGTCTCTACCACGGTTGCGTGTTTTTATTACTGTTAGTGAGCGCGGACATCATATAACCCATCGCCTTAAATTCAAACTGAAGCAGTGGATATGTTAAAATTGTCATACAAGCTTATGACATAAAATAGTTATGCGAATTAATGCGCGATTAGATGAAGAGTATGCTCACAAAGTAGCTTACATTCAACAGCAGACCGATCAAGCAGTAACAGATGTGATTAAAACTGCTATTGATTTATACTACAAGCAGCTTCAGCACCAGAAACCACTAGATTTGCTGACACAAGCTGGTTTTATTGGTTGTGGTCAGGCAGATGCTAATTTATCTATAAACTACAAGTCAATTTTGACAAATAACTTGAAATATAAGTATGGTTATAGTTGATACAGGCTTTTGGTTAGCCTTAGCAAATCGAAATGACTCGTATCACCAAAAAGCAGTAACAGTACTTGCAAATATCAACGAACCTCTGATTACAACTTGTTCCGTTGTTACAGAAACTTGTTATTTATTATTAAAAACAATGGGCAACCACGCGCAAGTAAGTTTCATCAATAACTTATTTATAGGGGGATTTACAGTTTTTGATTTGCAACCACATAATGGTCAACGTATTTGTGAACTGATGGAAAAATATGCGGACTTGCCAATGGATCTTGCCGATGCTTCACTGGTGGTTTTGGCAGAAAACTTGGGACATGGAAGAATTTTATCGATAGATTTCCGAGACTTTAATACCTACCGCTGGAAAAATCACCATCCCTTTGAAAATCTGATGGTGTTGGATGGTTGAGGATTAGTATGAGCGCATTTTTTTGTACAAAAATCGATACCTCATGCTTAATCTATTAATTAATCAATACAAACTTATCAATATGAGAATCTTGTTGATTGCTGCCGCGTGAAAAGACAGCATTTAGCAAAAGCTGCCAAGCTATAGGAGAAAGTACAGATAAATCAAGCATTTGCAAAACGCTTTTAACGTTTTTTTGCTTGAGTGCAACTATTGCCCAATGTAGCTTCAAATAATTTTTAATATCCGCAAGCGCAGGGATATTAGAGCGATGTTTTTCATTCACAAAGGCATAAATTTTCTCTTTCATCAAAATATTTGTGTTGAGTCGCTTTTGCAGAGAAAATTTTTGATTATAAGCACCTGCCCAAATGGTACGATAGGCAAGGCACTGATTAAGGAAAATAGCATCGCCATACTCAGCTATGCGAATCCAGCAATCAATGTCATCACAGTTAGCATCAAGTTTCGAGTCCCAAGCACCAACTTTCAGAAAAACGTCACGACGACAAGCTACTTGTACGGGGGTACCAAAGGGCAAAAGCTCTAAAAGCATACCGTAGTGAATATCAGCTTGGGGAATATAAAAAGCTAACCCAGGACCTAGATGAGGTGTGCGGCTTAGATGCTCCCCATTGTCATCGACTTGAGCTGCGATACACGAACAGATGACAGCTTGAGAATTCTTTTCTGAGGATACATCATTTGACTGGGTATGTTTAGCGATCGCTTTTGTCATTTCTGCCAAACAATTGAGCGCTAAGTAGTCGTCATCATCCAAAAATTTAATCCAGTCACCATTAGCTTTGGCAACTCCTGCATTTACCGATGCTGCATGACCTTTGTTGATTTCGTTACGATGATAAACAACTTGATTTCCCAAGCTTTTGACATAAGCTTCGGTGTCATCCGATGAACAATCATCAACAACAACCACTTCACACTCAATCGTCTGATTAAGAGCAGAGTCTATCGCTCGTCGCAGCAAGTCTAAACGATTATAGGTGGTGATGACGACACTAAATTTCATAAATCTCACACCTGTGGCGTAGCCGTTCAAAATATACCAACTCTATTCTGTGCTAGTTGTATCCGAAAAATCATTAATTGGAAATAAGTAGACTGTTCGGGGGTTATCGAATTATTATGGATGATTGGGAGTTTTTTAAATAGACTATGAACGCGCAAGAAATAATCCGCTCGATTGAAGCGGAACAACTAAAATCAAATTTGCCCGACATTTACGTGGGCGACACAGTTAAAGTCGGTGTCAAAATTAAAGAAGGCGAAAAATTCCGCGTGCAACCATACGAAGGCGTAGTAATTGCCAGACGTAATGGCGGAATTAATGAAACTATCACAGTCCGTAAGGTATTTCAAGGCGTTGGCGTTGAAAGAGTGTTTCTTTTGCATTCTCCGCGTATTGACAGCATCAAAGTCATCCGTCGTGGTAAGGTCAGACGTGCTAAATTGTATTACCTACGCGATCGGGTAGGTAAAGCTACCCGAATCAAACAACGGTTTGACCGTCCTTTGTAGTTCGTATCGCGTTTATGGGAGAAATCTCTACTTACTAGCGGCTCTTGCCGCTGATTTATTTGAAACAAGTAAATTCGAGTTGATTTAAAAGTCAAATTGCGTTAAACTAGATCAAGTTCAGCGCAATGACTGAATTTTAGACAGCTTGTGCGCTCTTAGTTCAGTTGGTAGAACGCAGGTCTCCAAAACCTGATGTCGGGGGTTCAAGTCCTCCAGGGCGCGCTCTTAGAACAACAAAATTGCCCGAAACAAGTACACAACTGCTAATTGTTCAGCAAGTACGGAAAGTTTCGGGTATAATTGTATTTGCAGCTTTTTGACTTTCAAGAAGCGGAAAGCAATAGACAATAGCTGTAAAAGAAAGCTGTAAGAAGAATCGCGGAGAAAAACGACTGTGGCAAAGAAAAACGAAGCAGAAATGCCAGAAACCACTAATGGGTTTAGCATATCCAACTTCTATCAGGGACTTAAAGAAGAACTCGATAAAGTGGTTTGGCCCAGTCGCCAGCAGCTGATAAGCGAATCAGCTGCGGTGTTGCTGATGGTAACACTCTCCGCATCTTTGATATATTTAGTCGATGGATTGTTTACTTGGGCAGCAAAACAGGTGTTCTGATGGTTGGTACAACAGACGAACCACGCAACGAAGAAGCAGAAACAGCGCTGGATGCTTTGCAAGAAGCACGCTGGTATGCAGTACAAGTAGCTAGTGGCTGTGAAAAGCGTGTAAAGACAAACTTAGAGCAGCGCATTCAAACATTTGATGTCGCTGATAAAATTGTCAATGTGGAAATTCCCCACACGCCGGCGGTGAAAATCCGTAAAGATGGCAGTCGGCAAAACACAGAAGAAAAGGTATTTCCTGGTTACGTGTTAGTCCGGATGCTTATGGACGATGACGTATGGCAGGTAGTGCGAAATACATCCCATGTAATAAACTTCGTGGGAGCCGAACAAAAACGCGGCACCGGCAAAGGTCGCGGTCACGTCAAACCAATGCCCCTGAGTGCCTCAGAAGTAGAACGGATCTTCAAACAGACTGCTGAACAAGAGCCAGTTGTCAAAATTGACATGGCTAGTGGTGATAAGATAATCGTGCTGAATGGTCCATTTAAGGACTTTGAAGGCGAGGTGATTGAAGTCAGTCCAGAGCGGAGTAAGCTTAAAGCTCTGCTTTCAATTTTTGGACGAGATACACCAGTAGAATTGGAATTTAATCAGGTTGAGAAACAGAGCTAAATAGAAAATGGCGAAAAAAGTAGTAGCGATTATTAAACTGGCTTTGAACGCTGGGAAAGCCAACCCAGCACCGCCAGTTGGACCTGCGCTAGGTCAACATGGTGTGAACATCATGATGTTCTGCAAAGAGTACAACGCCAAAACAGCAGACCAAGCTGGGATGGTAATACCAGTAGAAATTTCGGTTTTTGAAGACCGGAGTTTTACTTTTGTACTGAAAACGCCACCAGCATCAGTGTTGATTCGCAAAGCAGCGAAAATTGAAAAAGGCTCAAACGAACCCAACAAAAAGAAAGTTGGCTCGATTACGAAAGCGCAATTGCAAGAAATAGCCCAAACCAAAATGCCCGATCTCAATGCCAATGACATCGAAGCGGCAATGAAGATTGTAGAAGGTACTGCCAAAAATATGGGCGTAGCGATCGCGGATTAGTCAAGATTCAAGGTCAAGGGTCAACAGACAATTGCGCTTATAACTAAATTTATCGGGGGAGAGAACAAACCTCGCTAATTACCCCAGGAGTAAAGAAAAATGACGAAAAAAGTATCACGCCGATTGCAGGCGCTGCTAGAAAAAGTAGAAGATACGGATTATGCACCGATTGATGCTTTATCTTTGCTAAAAGAAACAGCAACGGCAAAGTTTGCCGAATCAGCAGAAGCGCATATCCGGTTAGGAATTGACCCGAAGTATACAGATCAACAGTTGCGAACCACTGTAGCATTGCCCAAAGGCACAGGACAAATCGTCCGGGTGGCAGTAATTGCTAGAGGGGAAAAAGTAAACGAAGCAAGCAATGCCGGTGCTGATATCGTCGGTTCGGAAGAACTGATTGAGCAGATTCAGAAAGGCATGATGGACTTCGATAAGTTGATTGCTACCCCTGATGTCATGCCACAAGTAGCGAGGCTTGGTAAATTGCTTGGTCCTCGTGGTTTGATGCCATCACCCAAAGGGGGAACGGTGACATTTGATGTCGCAAGTGCGATCGCTGAATTCAAAGCTGGTAAATTAGAATTTAGAGCTGATCGTACTGGCATAGTCCATGTTATCTTTGGTAAGGCATCTTTCTCGCCCGAAGATTTGTTGATAAACTTGAAGGCGTTGCAAGAGACGATTGACCGTAACCGTCCTTCAGGAGCCAAAGGTCGTTATTGGCGCACAATGTATGTGTCTGCCACAATGGGACCATCGATTCAAGTCGATGTCAACGCCCTACGCGATTTGAAACTGTCCGAAGTTGGGTAATAGGGAGTAGGGAGTAGGGAATTTTCTCCCCACTCCCCCCTCAAAATTGAATAGGCAAAACCCAAGACAGCAGGTGTCAATAGCTTAATATCCTGCCGAGGTTTGCATTTTGATTGCTTGAAGTTCCACTGATGAAAAGTGTGATGACCGCATGAGAAACATTGCAAAACCCCGGCTGATATAGCTGGGGTTTGTTGTTTTGGGTCGGTCAGAAAAAACGCTTTCTTTAGGGAAAGCCAAAAATTGTCCTTAGGAGGTGAGACAAAGATGGGAAGAACGATAGAAGATAAAAAAGCGATCGTTGCTGACCTCAAAGAAAGTTTGAGTGAGTCAACTTTAGCACTGGTAATTGAATACCAAGGGCTAACAGTCGCCGAAATCACTGATTTACGGCGGCGGCTGCGTCCCAGTGGCACTGTATGCAAGGTGACAAAGAACACCCTGATGGGCATCGCCATTGAAGGACAGGAAAAATGGCAACCGATGTCCGAGTTGCTCAAAGGTTCCTCAGCCTTTTTGCTAGTTAAAGAAGATTTCTCTGGCGCAATTAAGGCTTACCAAGACTTCCAAAAAGCCAGCAAGAAGACAGAACTTCGCGGCGGCGTTATGGATGGTCGTCTGTTGAAAGAACCTGATGTCAAGGTACTCGGAGACTTGCCATCTAAGGAACAACTCATGGCGCAAATTGCTGGAGCTATCAACGCCCTGGCTACCAAGATTGCCGTTGGTATCAACGAAGTACCCAGTTCCTTGGCGCGTGCTTTGCAAGCAGTTTCTGACAAAGATAAAGGCGACAACGCCGAAAGCGATAACGCAGAAGGCGAATCTTAGTTAGGTAGAGACGTTCCGCTGGAACGTCTCTACGGGTGTTGGTGGAAAAGATAACAACTATCAACCAACAACCAACAATCAACAAATAAATTACAGGAGTTATATCGATGTCTGCTGCAACCGAACAAATTTTGGAACAATTGAAATCTTTGACTTTGCTAGAAGCATCTGAGTTAGTCAAGCAAATTGAAGAAGCTTTCGGCGTAAGTGCTGCATCCACTGGCGGTATGATGATGATGGCGGGTCCTGGTGCTGCTGCGCCTGCTGAAGAAGTAGTAGAGCAAACCGAGTTTGACGTGATTCTAGAGTCAGTTCCAGCTGATAAGAAGATTGCCGTGCTGAAGATTGTTCGGGAATTGACCGGTTTGGGTCTAAAAGAAGCCAAAGATATGGTGGAAGCTGCACCCAAGTCTGTTAAAGAAGGTATTGCCAAGGATGCCGCTGAAGATGCTAAGAAGCGCATCGAAGAAGCTGGTGGTAAGGTGACTGTCAAGTAGTCAAAATTCCATTAGACACAAGAAGTGGAAAAGATGTAGAGACTTAGCATTGCTACGTCTCTAATCCTATGTCTTCTGATAGAGGCGATCGCACAAAACGAATTTTGGATGTTTCCAAATTGGGAGCAACGCGATCGCTTGTCTTTGCAATCGGTGCTAATCACCGGGTGAGAGTTTTTTCAATGCGGCGGTCAGGGATAAGCCACATGACCGCAACCAGAGTATATAATATGCAGGCAAACCACGAGTTGACGAAGGAAAGCCCAATTGCCAGGGCATAAATCAACATCGATACTTTGCCTTTTACAGACGTTAAAAAGAAGCCTTGCCGCGCTTCATCACCCCTTCAGTTATGCGAGCGCTCACAAACTAAAGCGCTTCGGAACAGTGGGCGGAAAATACTGGAAAATAGAGATATTGCAATTGTGCTTTGAACCAACCATGACTGAAGTAAAACCTACTCGTACAGCCCGACGGGGAAGAATATTCCCGGAAATCCAGTGGACAGAAGAAGAAAAAGCACTTCGTAGAGCAGAAGATGAAAAATTCCACCAACGTTGTCAGGTTATTTTTGACCGCGTTAAGCTGCACTACATAGAAACTCACTACAACTGGTATATGATTGTTGAGCCGGATAGTGAAGACTATTTTATCGACCGTGATGAAGAAGTAGCAATGAGGATGGCTCGTCAAAAACACCCTGGTACTATACCATTATTTCTCTTCCGAATTAATGAGACAGGGGTTTCCGGAACTATATGATAACTGGCTGGTTTGGTGATGAGGGTGAGTTATTCTTTGAAAATGCTTATTAATTCGTAGAAATTCCTTGAGAAATAAATCTTTATAAAAGGCTGTGATGCTTATATGTTACAGTTTACAAATCGCAGCACGAGAAAAGAACGAAGAGAACCAAACACCGTCTTTTCCTAAAGAACCAAGTCCCCAAATTGCACCCCCGCTGCTTGGTATCGCACCCCTCACGGCAGGGTTCATCGAGTCTTTCTTTATACGCTTCATGTACTCTTCGTATCCCATCCAACCGCCCGTCACCGAATCTTTTTGTTTTTCATCATACCACCCTACAGCACTAGCGAAGTGTAAGTAATTTTTTGTATCGTTATTATTCCAATCTTCTGCTTTAATACCCAGTCTATCTCCAAAGTATCCAACCCAAATTTTCTTTTGCACGCTGAAACCAAAATTCATGTTTGAGTTTTGCAGCCAATAAACATCAATTTGTTTAAGGACAGGACAGGAAAAATTCTTTATTTGTGGGTAATCGAGGAAACCTTCTTTTTCTCTATTAGCAATAAAAAGCATCATATTCCAAGTTCTTTCGTCAGCTTGTTGCCATTTTTTATTTGCCAGTAAATTTTCAAGTTCATCATAAAAGTGTTCTTTTAAAGATTCAGACACTGTTAGATAATTTTTATCTTTCTTTTGCAGCAAACCCATAAATTCGCGATGTAAAGCTTCAACATTTTCTTTGGATAAAAGTTTTGTTTTAATATTGGGGTTAAATGGTGGGCTGATGACAGCATTCTCTTTCCCTCTAACCTGATTTTTAAGCTGATTTAGAGTATCAAAAGCTTGTTGATAAAATTCAATAGCTTTTTTATTGTCTTTGTTTTGTTTGGATAAACTTCCTTTAGTTCTCAACTTAAGGATTTTGACCTGTAAACCTTCTGAGGAATCGTCCTCTGTTGAGCTCATTTTGCTCAGATATTTTTTGGCTTCTTCAAGACTCTTTTTGGCTTCTTCAGCTTTTTTATCTCTATTTACCTTATGTTCTCTTAACTTTAAATTCGCATAGGCTATGCCAGCACACAGAACCTGTTGTTTGGTATTAT
>JBPCQW010000555.1:0-4110 GCA_050997715.1 Hassallia sp. | reverse complement strand
GCGTAGTTCTCGGAACAAGTCAGTTCTAAAACAATTCGCTTGAGTATCTGGTTTTTCGTTACTGTTCGCCCAGACTTGAAAATCTTGTCCCAAAGGTGTCTTGCGACTAGAATCTAATTTTAACCCGTTATGTCTTACAGTTAAGTCGGTGTAGTTTTGCTCAACAGTCATCGTCGTTGGGTTGCGATGATCTGTGCTTAAGTAAAAGAGTTTTTCAATGCCAAAGTTATCAGGTTTAGCAGATCCCGCGTCGTGAGATTTCCCCAGCCCTGGTGCTGAGTTATCAAGGACGTGTTGCCATCCGGCAGTTTGAGTTTCCTCCCAGAACTGCTTCCTCTGTTCTTGTTTATAACGAATCTTGGGACAATTTAATTGCTTATACTGTTCTGGTGTCGGCAGTGAGCCGGGAATATAATCAATGGCTTGAGGAAGTGATGATGCGACAATACGCGCTTTTATTTCGTCAGCTTCAACAAGTACTACTTTGTTGCGATGTTCAAAACGCCGTAAAAGTTTATCGGCTTTTTTGGCAAGCTTCCCAAATAAGTTTTTAATCCATTGAGTTAAACGTTGTTCATCGCGGTTAGGATTTCGTGCGTTCTCAGCTTCTTTGCCCTGAAGAGCGATCGCTTCAAATTGTGAAAACGTGATGAGTTCAACTTTAACGTCTGATGACAATTCATCAATATCGCAATCTGTCTTGCTATATTGTCCCCACCATCCGACGAGGCAATTATATCCCCATTTAGTTACGAGATTATAAGTGCGACGATATTGATTCATCACACTGGGGTTGGCGATCGCTCCGGCATCAACATAGAGAATTATATCTTTTGTGCCGCCAAGTTCAACAGATGCTTGTTCTAGGTAAGATTTAAAAGTGGATGGTGAGGCAGCGAAGTTACCAGCAGCTGCACCCAAAACAATTTGGTTTCGCTTTATAGCTGTGATTTGTGGTTTGAGGATACCTTCGGTTAAACCAATTTGTTGAGACTGTAATTCGTTTAAAGGGCGGCAATAGTTAATTGGCAGTTCACCCGACAGTAAGTGGGATGAAGCACCGTTAGGACGCTTTCTTGTTCTGCTGGATGCCCATTGATATTTACCTCCATCACTTGCATTATCTGTATGCAGCTGCCAACCAGTAATTAGCCCTTGGGGATTTCTTATTGGGCAGATGTAACCTGCTTGGGTGATGAGGGATTTCCCGTAGATGCTAACGCCGGCTAATTTATAACTAACTTCGCTCTCTAGTTTCTGCCATTGATCTACTGAGCGAAACATCAGAGCGGCGATCTGCTCGTCGGTTAGTCCGCGACGTTGCAAATCAGCTTTATGCTGAGGCTTTAATTTAAGTTGAGATAAAACCTTTCTGATTTCTTTGTCGCGATCTGGCTCAGACAGTGATTGCGATCTCCGGTGGTTTTCTGCTTTCAGCCTTAAAAGTTTTTGAAGTTTTTGTTCTCGCTGCCATTGTTCGCGCTGTTCAGTAGTAAAGTTTTGCCCATTGTCCTTAACGAACTTACCCCATAATCCATCTTTGGTTAAGCCAATAAACTTAAAGTTGTTTGTTGCGCTGTGTGCCGAAGTAATGTTCATGCACAGCAACACACTTTCAATTTCGCGACATTTACCCGAAGTATCGCTGCATATCTGACACGGGTTAAAAGCGCGAGCGGGTGTGAAACCTTTGTTGTGTAATGATTTAGCGGTGGAATCAGAAGCCGAAGAGTTTGTCGTCAGATGTTTTGTCATTGAGGCTAATCTCCTGTGGTTTTGGAGACAGCCCTTCTGTTTTTTGCAACTTATGACTTTGTTTCTCTTCTTTCGGTACTTTCCCTTCGCTGGAATAGTTGCTATCGTGGAGCTAAGATTTTCTTTGGTTCTTTTTGTCTTTGTTTGCTGCGAGGGATTTTGTTGGTCTTTGGTCTGCACGTCTCGTAAACGTGTTACCGAAAGACGGTCTGTAAGAAGAAGAACAAATTGTCGTCAAAGTCAGAAGCTGCATTAAAACAAAACAGAAGAGCCATTTTCCTTATTTACTCTAGATTTGTTTATATGTCACGAAGCGCAAAACTCTCAAACTGCGTAGGTTTTAGCAGTTGGGGAATATTGTTGTCGTGCTGCATGAGAAGTCATTGTCATATCAAGTTGACCCTTGAGTTAATTGTTGACGCTGTTGCTCTGATAACTCACTCGCATTAACGCAGTGTTGTTAGAGTTGCAAATGAATGCACCTCGATCTAATGCCGTCGTTAAGTGATTTAGTCGTTGTTGTGTAGTCATCTCTCACCTCCTCTAATCAGTTTTACTAAAATCGCCTCATTTTTAATTTGCGGATATTATTTTTCTAGTGTGATACTACTCATAAAAAATCCTCGCGACAATAAAAGTTACTGCAACTGTATCTCTTGCATCCCCAGATTTTCGCATAGCTGGTACATTTGACCGTCGCCACCATCAAACAATCTGTAACGAGTCGTAAATTCCAGATCATTAGTTTTGGTGGGGTCTGTCGGTTCAAAGCTGCGCCAGGTGTACTCAAATACAGTTTCGCCGCGTTGCCGGACTTCACGTCGGAAATCATTTAAATCTTGAGCATCCCAGAATTGCGATCGCGTCCAGGTACAAGCCTCCTGCATCGTGTGACCAGGGTTAAGGATGTTACAACCATCGCTCATGATGATTTGTAATTCATCACTAAGGCGCGTAACTCCGGCACGGCGCGGGTTGTTCATTAATTCATTAGCGATCAATAAAAGTCCGGGGTTGATGGCAACGTTGGCAAACCACAGCAATTTACTGGGTTCATCAATTATTGATATTTCCATGTTTGGTGCTGCAATGCTGGCAGGTATGCGTACCTCTTTACTACCGCTCCTAATAATAGTTGCTTTTTTATTCATGGCACTTGCCCAGTTTGCAAAGTCATTTTCAAAATCCTGTAAGAGCGATCGCACGTTGGTTAGGTGCGATACGTCAATCAAAATTGCATCATTAGTAAAGCTGGCATTAGTTGCCAAAGCGGTTAGTAGCTTTGTATCAATCATCGCTTTGCCCTTTGCTTGTGTTCTTTCCTGCATTCCTGCACCAATAGGTAAAGTTCGTGTAGTTTCTCAGGGTCAATGTCGAGCGCCTGACCTAGTAGCACGAAACTAACGCCGTTGCGCTCGCGTTCTCCCAGTAGTAGTGCGACAAACTTTTTAAACTGGTCGGTGTCATCCGCAGAAATCGCGCTTTTGTTCTTGCCTCTCGCTTTATGATCCGCAATCCACTCCGCAAGCGCGATACTCGTCAGATTGCTGACTGAGCGCTGTTCGGCTTCAGCTACAGCCTGGATCTGATCAAGTAACTCGGCTGAGGACAAATAAATTGTTAGCCTGGGTTTTTGCGTTGACATTCATCCTAAAAGTGAACTTCATATTGTTATTTAACATCGGTTTTAAGCAAAAAGCTAACTTGTATGTGAGAAGTGTTGACACTTTTACTATCTTCTCTTACTATAAAATACGTGAGCCAAAAACAGCAAGCGAAACGTTAACGAACGCTTTGCCGAACGCAATACATAGTGAGAGATGCGAGTTAAATAAAGCACACGCGGGTTTTTTCAGCCTTCCCGGTCATCGCCCACTATTTCTGCGTTCATAGAACGTCCATTACTGTTCGTAGTTGTAAACTTACCGTCCAACCATTAAACCGACTCAAAATATGCAAACCCCCAGGCTGTTTAATCTGGGCGAGTTTACTGTTGCTGAATCTCTGATTTCCGATTGCTCGTTATCAAAGCAAGCGTTAAGTCAGATTCTCCAAACATCTCGCCCGACTGTGTGGCGCTATGACGAACTTGCCTACTGGCAAATCCCAGATTACAAGCAAGAGTACCCAGAATTACCCAAAGAACAATGGCTGATCAAGAAACAGAAACGTGATCGCCAAGTCCCGTTAACTCCTTATCAAATTTGGGTGATTTCTGCGATTCAAATTTGCTTCAAGCACTACCGCAAAGAAGTACCAGTGAAAGATTACATCAAAGCAAATGGGTACGTTTTCTCCCGCGCTCGTTACGAATCACGGATACGGCAACTTGCGGAGGCGACAGCAGCTTAAGTG
>JBPCQW010000553.1:0-6440 GCA_050997715.1 Hassallia sp. | reverse complement strand
GTTTCCAGTTACAAAATAATACAAAATATAAAATAACCCATGAAAAAAGAACTTGTAGCTACAGGATTTATCCTTTTCTGTTTCACCTTACCGCAAAGAGCGATCGCTGCCAAATTTGATGCGCTTTATGTATTCGGTGATAGCCTCTCTGATACGGGTAATACTTTCGCAGCTACACAAGGACAAATACCCGTCCCTAGAGTCAATAATTCAAACCGTCCGGCTTATTTTCCGGGACGTTTTTCTAATGGTCTAATTTGGGTAGATTATTTCAGTTCGCAGATAAATCAACCAGGATTAACACCGACACCTTTTGTTGCTCTCCAAACCAATCCTAATACTATTCCCAAAGATGGGATTAACTTCGCTTTCGCTGGCGCTCAAACAGGTAGAGATAGCGATTTTCCTGGTTTTCAAGATAATATACCAGGAGTGCTGGGGCAAGTTGGTTTGTTAAGGCAAAATTTGCAAGTTGATCCAAATGCTCTTTACTCAGTGTTTGGTGGCGGAAATGACTATTTCTCTGGAAATACAAACGTTAATCAAGTAGTCCAAAATTTAACTAATTCAATCGGCTCTCTGGCTCAAGGAGGAGCGAAAAATTTCCTAGTATTTAACCTACCAAATTTGGGTGACAGTCCTTTTGGAAAAAGTTTAGGCTTTTCCGCTCAATTAAATCAATTGACACAAGAACATAATAGACAATTAGCATCAGCTATCAGTAATATAAGCACCAGTAATCCTGATTTAAATATCTATTCTGTTGATATTAATGCCCTCTTTAATACAGTAGGAGCCTCTCCAGCTAAATTTGGTTTTAAGGATGTAACAAATCCTTGTGTAACAGGCAACTTTCTGCAAGTCACAGATATCTGTGATAACCCAGATGATTTCTTATTCTTTGATAATGTCCATCCTTCCTCACGCGCTCATAACTTAATCGCACAAGCAGCACTGGCAGCAGTTAATGGTAAAACCATTCCCGAACCTTCGGCAGCGTTGGGGATGTTAGCGCTTGGTGCTTTGGGTGCAGTTGGAGTGTTGAAGCGGAAAGTAACTTCAGCAAATCGGGTTGTTGAGGCAGAACCTTCTAGAGAGCCGGTTCACTAATACGTGTTGACAAAAAAGCTTATGATGTGAGTAAGGTTTTTAGCCATAGTGGTTCTCATTTGAATCACATATATATTCAAGAAATAAATGTAGAGACGCGAAATTTCGCGTCTCTACACCGAGTATTCCACGTAACCGAGAAGCGCTATAGGTTATTGTTTAATTTTATTTTCCTTAGTTACTGTGAATTCTCCATATTGAGTTTGATTCAAATCAGTTTCCTTAGGAATCAACTTGTATGTACCACTGATTGTTTTATTATTAATAATTTTACCGTTCATTTCTAGATTCCACGTATAATAATCAATAGTTATGTTCTCTTTTTTTAGTTATATCGAGCCATCTTTTTTGATGTTGCCAACTATACCATAATTCTTTTCAACTCCCTCAAAAGTTAAGTCAGGATAAAACCTTAAATCAGTAATGTTTGAGATTTCAAGAGACATTTTAGCGATTTTTTGAGATGTCTTATTAACAGTCGTACCACTATATTTTCCTAGTATCTCACCAAAATTTAACTGAACTTGGTGGGAATATCTAAATCTTCTGCTAAATAAGTTTCACCAAATCCTCCCGCACCGAGTTGCTTAATGATTTTGTAGCGTTGTCGTAATATTTGTCCAATCATTGTGTTGATACTACAAATCTACTACTGTAGATTGTTACACAATATCCTTGCTGGGTGTGGGTATACGGCATTATGCAACTACATAAAATGCGATCGCTAAAGCTTAAAGGCTGATCGCACTTTTTATTCTCCAATCATTTAACCTAGAAATAAGACTTGAAATTTGTAGATAAATTTATGATTGAGCAACTTTTGATTAATAATGATGATTACTACGTGCCAGATGCTAACCAGCTAGTCACTGAAGATGATAAGCCTATGGACAATTTCGCTTCCGAAAAACAACAACGTCTTTCAGTCAGCTCTCTTTACAGTTCTCGACAAAATCAAACTTTTTTAGCGGCTGCTAATGTTGGCATTTATCATACAGATGGTGAGCCTCCCATTGTACCCGATATTTTCCTCAGCTTAGATGTACAAGTGCCTCAAAATTGGTGGGAAAAGCAAAATCGTTGTTACATGGTTTGGCGTTTTGGTAAACCACCAGAAGTGGCAATTGAAATAGTCTCAAATAAAGAAGGTGGTGAACTGGGGAAAAAACTAGAAATTTATGAACACATGCGGGTGAGTTACTACATTGTATATGACCCCACTCAGCAATTAGGACAACGGCTACGCATTTATGAACTTAGAGGAAGGCGTTATTTTGAAACTACAGAAACTTGGTTAGAACAAGTTGATTTAGGTTTGACTCTCTGGGAAGGAGAATTTGAAGGTAGACAAGATATTTGGTTACGTTGGTGTTACAAAGATGGGAACATTTTGCTAACTGGTGATGAACGTGCTTCCCAAGCTGAACAACGTGCTTCCCAAGCTGAACAACGTTCCCAATTACTAGCAGAAAGGCTCCTGGCTATGGGCGTAGATCCAAATAGCCTTTAGAGACATTAGAAAGGCAGTTTACAAGCTTTTCTGTGGCTCAGGTAAAATCATCCGATAAATATGCAACTGATTTTTCGGTTTGCGTTGATGATACGATAAAATGCAAATCTAAATTAAATTATTGATGTCGGATTACGACAATTTATTTCAAATAATTGAAGAATTGGTGATGCACCATTCCCCCAGTGGTGTAGAAGCCGAAATTAACCGATTTTTAATGCAGCGCTTTGCAACCTTGGGTGTGGAAGTTTGGGGCGATCGCGCTGATAATATTATCGCCAAAATTCCAGGGAAAAATCCAGAGCGAGCGATCGCTATCACCGCACACAAAGACGAAATTGGTGCAATTGTCAAGACTATCGGCGATGAAGGTCGCGTGGAAGTCCGCAGATTAGGCGGCTCTTTTCCGTGGGTTTACGGCGAGGGTGTAGTAGATTTAATTGGAGACACGCAAACTATCAGCGGTATTCTCAGCTTTGGTTCTCGCCATATTTCCCACGAATCGCCCCAAAAAGTCCAGCAAGAAGATACACCTGTAAAGTGGGAAAATGCTTGGATTGAAACGAAATGCAGCGCTGAGGAGCTAGAAGCGGCAGGTATTCGACCGGGAACTAGAATGGTTGTCGGCAAGCATCGCAAGCATCCACTGCGATTAAAAAATCACATTGCCAGTTACACTCTGGATAACAAAGCCTCTGTAGCGATTTTGCTAGCTTTGGCAGAAAGAGTCAAACAGCCATCTATCGATATATATTTGGTCGCTTCAGCAAAAGAAGAAGTCGGGGCAATTGGGGCATTGTTTTTCAGTCAAAACCAGAAATTAGATGCAATGATTGCTTTAGAAATTTGTCCGCTATCGAAGGAATACCCAATTAAAGACGGGGAAAGTCCGGTAATACTTTCTCAAGATGGCTATGGGATTTATGACGAAATCCTAAATCAGGAATTGCGTGATTGTGCGAAGCAGTTAGAGATGCCAGTGCAGTTAGCGACAATCAGCGGATTTGGCAGCGATGCTTCGATTGCGATGAAATTTGGTCATGTCGGACGTGCAGCTTGTTTAGCGTTTCCCACACAAAACACCCACGGCTACGAAATTGCTCATTTGGGAGCGATCGCTAATTGTATACATTTGCTACAAGCCTTTTGCCAATCAGAATTTGAGTGAAGAGTTGCAAACCCCGTCCAGTTGATATCCGTAATTTTCTACAATGAACCAGAGAGGTTGATAAAAGGTTAAACAAGCGCAAATGCCGAAAACCGTTGCCGATGTAATGAGCCGTGACCCGATTGTTGTCCGGTCGGAAACTCCTTTGAATGAAGCGATCAAAATTCTGGCAGAACGTCGCATCAGTGGATTACCTGTTGTGGATGATACAGGTAAATTGGTGGGTATTATCTCGGAGACGGATTTGATGTGGCAAGAAACGGGTGTAACTCCACCCGCATACATCATGTTTCTTGATAGCGTCATCTATTTAAAAAATCCCGCCACCTACGAACGCGACCTGCATAAAGCACTGGGGCAAACTGTTGGGGAAGTTATGAGCAAAGACCCCATCACTATTAAGGCGGAAAAAAGTTTAACACAAGCAGCCAGAGTTATGCACGATAAAAGCGTTCACCGCTTGCCAGTGCTTGACGAATCAGGTCAAGTAATTGGTATCCTTACCCGTGGTGACATTGTAAGAGCAATGGCAGCAAGTCAAGATTAATTGTTGGTTGACGGTTAACAGTCAACAGTTAACGACTATCCACTTACCAATTACCGTTGTTTTTAAAACATCATTCATTCATTTGGATAAATAAATGAGTATTACTCCTGAGTCTGTCAAGCAAATGCTTAGTTCAGAAGATTTGGGCGATCGCTTGCGTGCGGTTAATCAAATCCGCGATTTGGAACCTGCGATTGGTTTTGAGTTGGCTCAAAGTGCGGTTACTGACAGTAATGCCCGCGTGCGTTATAGTGCTGTGAGTTTGTTCGATACTTTGGGTAAACAAGATTTAGACGCATCTTTGAATATATTGCGCGATCGCTTGCTCAAAGATCCTGAACCTGATGTGCAAGCTGCTGCTGCTGACTGTTTAGGTGCTTTGAAACTACATGCAGCTTTTGAAGATATGCAGCAGGTTTACCACACAACGCCAGAATGGCTAGTAAAATTCAGCATCATTGCTACATTAGGAGAATTGGGCGATCCACGAGCGTTTGAGCTACTCAAAGAAGCCCTTTCCTCAGACAACGACTTAGTAAAAACCGCTGCTATTAGTTCTTTTGGCGAATTGGGAGACCCACAAGCAGTTCCCTTATTGGCTCCGTATGCCAGCAATCCAGATTGGCAAGTGCGCTATAGACTAGTGCAATCTTTGAATCTTCTGGGTGGTGCTGATGCCAAATCTATATTAGAAACTTTGGCTACTGATGAAGTAGAAGCAATCGCTACTGAAGCCAAAAAATCTTTGCAGTCAGCTTAAAACTGCTTTTGTTTAGATAATCTCTGGTAACGCAGTACTTTTAAGTCCCCATTTACTATTAGATGGGGATTTTTTTATGGTTGTTGCTCTCTAAATATCGAAAGTCAGTTCAAATATGCTTCCGTAATAGCTGACAGGCAATACTTGCTTTCAGCTTGATATTTAGTACTGATTTTTTCATGAAAAACTTTTCATTTATTTGTAAAGAGTATGTAAAAAACTGCAAACTATCACACTTGATTGTTACATGACAACTGTATATTGATGTGATTTTTTATTGTCATTAAACCGTATTTATTCTATCAGGGTTTACATAAGTAAATTGACTAATAAAGTTTAGATGAATGTGCCACTCTATCAGATGACACCTCGGTGAATGCCGAATAACATACGAATATACACGCAGAAGAGGCACAACAAACCAGTTGCCTCAAGCATTAAAAATTACCTGATATTCAGAAACACAATCATGAAATTAAACAAACAATTTACCGCGATCGCTATTTCACTAACAGTATCCAACCTCGTAAAAGAAATGATGAATTACAAAAAATCCTTAACTTTTATCGGTTTAATCACAACCAGTGTGGCTCTTTCTTCTAATCCCGCTCAAGCTTTTAATTTCAACACAAGTACTGATTTGGGAAGCTGCTCTGCTCTGGCTGGTCCTTTTACAAGCAGCGGGTTAAGTTCCACTACTATTAAGCCAAACTGTAAAACTGATGACGGTTTCACAATTACACCTAATCCTGAAGGTAAAGAACTTCAAGGTAAAAAAGTTAACGGTGTCATTGGTGTAGGTGTATCCGGTAACAAACCTGTTCGCGATGTTGTTGGTGGCGAAATTAATTACGGAGAGTCGATTGTATTAACTCTTCCTAATCCTAGAGATGTTCTCAAAAATATCGGTTTAAGCTTTTTATACCGACCCGGTGTGTTTGCAGATACAGTGTGGGAGGCTGCGAGAATCACAACTAATACTGGGCTTGAGGGCATTCTTACAGTAACAGGTAAAGACACTGCTAGCTGGACTTTTGCTGGTGGTTCAGTTACAAATTTCAGCCATTCTAAGGGTAATGGTGGTGGTTATTACAATATTGCAAATCCTTTCGGAAATGCCAAATTTGATTTCCTAACCCTCACTCCTGTTACCTATGATTCATCATATGATTCATCAGTAGTAGCGAAAACTAGTAATGCTAACAGTGACTTTGCTTTAACTCATGCAGCGGCAAAATCAGTTCCCGAACCTACTACACTTGCTGGTCTAGGTTTAGTTGGTGGATTGTTGCTAGCAACTCGTCGTCGTAAAGCTATCCAATCTTAATTACGAATTGTGTGAGTT
>JBPCQW010000492.1:0-8563 GCA_050997715.1 Hassallia sp. | reverse complement strand
TCCTACCCACACGTCCGGCTGCCGGCGCGGTAATGTTGGTGTAGGATAACTGCAATTGCGCGTCTTTCAGTGTCGCTTCCGCTTGAGATATAGACGCTTTTGCCGCTTCGTACTGTCCGCGATTCACCGCTGTTTGCTGTGCGCCGGCGGTAGCTTGTTGCATTCCTCCTTTGGATGCTGCTAGTTTCGCTTGAGCGCTGGTTACGCCTTCTTGGGCTTGTGCTAATTGTGACTGCGCTTTAGCTACGCCAACTCTGGCAGAGGCTAACCGCGCTTGTGCTTGTTGTACTCCCTGAATTGCGGCAGTTTTTTGCGCTACAGCCACATCATAAGCTGCTCTTGCTGTATCAAGTTGTTGGCGAGCGATCGCACCTTGTTTAAATAAAGTGTTGTAACGGTTGTAATCAGCTTGGGCTTTTTGTAAGTTGGCATCAGCTTGGGCTACTTGCGCTTGCGCTGCGGGAATTCCCGCTTCTGCTAACCTGACATCAGCTTGCGCTGCTGGTATTCCGGCTTGTGCTTCTTTTACTGCTGCTTTTGCCGTAGAAATCGCTGCTAATGCAACGCTAATATCCCCTTGCGCTTGATTTGTTTTCCCAGAGGTAGTTTGTGAGGCTAAAGCAATATTTGCTTGTGCCGCTTGTGCTTGACGCTGTGCGGCTGAAAGTGCTGCTTGTGCTTGCTGCACTTTATTTTCATAGTCTTGCGGATCGAGTTTTATTAGCAACTGTCCCTGCTGCACTAGTTGGTTATCGTTTACCAACACTTGGCTTACAGTTCCCGGAATCTTGCTGCTAACTTGGTTAATGTGTCCCGCTACTGTCGCGTTGTCTGTTTCTTGGTGGCTAGAAGCGTATTCCCAGTAGCGATAACCAAATCCACCAGCAGCGATCGCACCTACTCCCAATGCTGCCAAAATTAAAGCGATCGGTTTTTTTCGCTTCGGTGCATCTTTCTTTGTCTCTTCTTTTGCCGTCTCTGGCGTTTCAACTAGTGCAGACTTCTCTATGGTACGAGCTTCCAATGTTTCTAAGTCCACAATTAACTCTTTGTCCAAAACTGCTGAAGAGTGACCGTTACGTTCATTTAAAGTTGTATTAGTGCGTTCCATAATTCTTAACTCCCCCGATAGATGATTTAGTTAACAAAATTTTATTTAGAAGGCGTAATATTATTGGACGATTCCTTAGTACACGTAATATTTTGGCAAACAAATATGAACACTGCTTCAGTCAATTGGGTGATTATGCCATATTCTTAAGACAGATTAGCGATCGCTCGATTGAGAACTTGGGAAAACTGTTCGCGTTCCGGGTGGGAAATGCCACACATTGCTTCTTCACGCAAGTCTGCTGCAATTGGAGGTAAGACCGTTTCTAGTTGCTTGCCAGCATCTGTCAGCCAAATCCGCCAAATGCGGCGATCGGACAAATCGCGTTCTCGACGAATCAAGCCGCGTTCTTCCATGCGATCGAGTACTCCCGTTAACGTGCCTCCCACTTGTTGCAATTTTTCGCCAATGCTGGAAGTAGGTAAACCGTCTTCTTGCCACAAACAGCATAAAACCAACCAATGAAATGGCGTCAGTCCAAAAGGTTCGAGCCGATCACTAAACTTGCGATAAAGCAGTTGTGATAGCAGTTTAATTCTATAGCCAACATTATATGGTGCGAGAACTTGTTGCCAACACTCCACAGCTTGTAAATTCTTTGATGTAGAAATCATTTTTGGAATTCCTTAGCGTGCGTAATATTATTATAACCAAATAAATCTGTTTTTAGCAAGAGCCGCTCTACTTTAGGAGTGTCAAGCTCTGCTGCTTACCGAATATGACTGCGATCGCCTACTTTTGGTTGGAGTTGGCGATCGCCTCGCTGTGTCTAATTCTTGTCGTTACCGCCCGTGAAAATGAGTATACTGAAGAACCCGAAATTATTCAGATATAACCAGCTTGGCTGAACGGGTTTAGTTGAAAAAAGTTGCAGTCTCTTGCTCAACGTAAGGGTTTTTCTCGGTAATTGCCTGGAGCAGTATTTGCTGTGAAACGCTACCTGCGGCTTTAATTAAATGGGCTGCTTTTTCGCCGATCATACATAATTGTCGGCGCGTTAGTATTTCCCGTAGTCAGAGTTGGCATGATTGATGCATCGACAACACGCAACCCCTCAACCCCATGTACCCGTAGTTCCGGGTCTACAACCGCCATTGGGTCAGTTCCCATTTTGCAGGTGCCGACAGGATGAAACACAGTACTGCAAACTTCCCGAATGTACGCTTCGAGTGCTTCATCGCTAGTCACATCGGCACCGGGAGCGACTTCGGAACCTCGAAACTCATCGAAGGCACTTGTCTGAAACAATTTGCGGATTAATTTAACTCCTTCAATGAGCTTTTGCACATCAGATTCACTTTGCAGATAGTTCATCTGAATCATCGGTGCGTCCTTGGGATCAGGCGATCGCAAACTGACACTACCATTGCTTTGGGGATGGGTCAAACCATACGCCTTCGCCATTCCCAACAATCGGGAACTGTTGCTGTCGCACCTGTTGTGCAACGTCTCCATCGGCGGCAAACCAGGTATCGGGTCCGTAGAAGAAGCCATAACGCAGAGCAATCCCTTCTAGATTGGGCGTTTCGAGTAAGCGACGCTCGATCTCAGTCACCGTGAGAATATCCGCTGCAACCCCAGGTGAGGCATCAAAAGCTAGTGGCGTTTCTTCGTCTGCCAAGCCTGTACCGGGAACCGCCCAAAATGCGATCGACTGCCTCAGGTAACGACGCACGCCAGCTGCTTGCGCTGCCTGAAGCACATTGCCCCCCCTTCTCGACGGATGCGAGTGTTCAGTTCTGCTGCTGCACCCATCGACTCGCCAGTGTAGGTTTTGGGTAGGGAGGTGAGTTGTTCAATCACCACTTCCGGTTGAGCGCCCTTTACAGCAGCAAGGAGTGCATCCGCATCGAATACATCCGCGATCGCAGGTTCCACACCTTGATTAGCTAAAGTCTGAGCTTTTTCTGGAGAACCGATTAACGCAACTACATTGTGCCTTTTTGCCAGCAATCCTGCGATCAGGGGACGACCGAGCGCTCCCGTTGCACCTGCAACAAAAATCTTCATACTTGCCTCCTTAAAATATGAAGCATTCACAGATAAGACGAAAGAGCATCGTTGGTTGTGACAAGTAGAAGCGGAGGTGATGTAATCCCATCCCCCCCTCTCCCTACTCCCCATTCCCCAATTTAATCAACTGGTAATCTTGTACAGTACCGAGAACGCGATGAGAAGTGGATAACTCAGCTGCTTTTTTAGCAGATATCCAAGCGTAACTAGAAGCCGGGAGTTGAGAGACTTGTTGTACTTCCTTACCGTGGTGAGGAGTGTAGAAATTGAGGAGTACACCAGTTTTCCCCCCTACTTGGACAAAGTTGATCGGATTAGTTTGGAGGATTTCGGCGATCGCTCTTTGTGCCAAGAAAGCTCTAAAATCAGGATTATAATCGCCAATAAAGCCGTTAAAACCAGCCACCGCCAAAGCCAACCAAGCTGGAATCAACCACCCCGCTATCCAGTAACGCGCTGTGAGAAACTTTTGACCAAAGCGATAACGACCGATCCACACTAAAGGTAAAATTAACCAACCCAACCCCAAAGCCAAGACAATACTTGCATACTTGCGAATTTCCGCACCACCCACAGCAAAAGCAACTACACCTGCTAGCAACAGTAAAATACCCAATCCACCAAAGATGTAGCTGAGATTACGCGGAATCTCAAGATAGAGGGGGGGAGTGGGAGAGTGGGGAAGACGAGGGAGATGAGGAGATAAACTCCCCCTGCCCCCTGCTCCCTGCCCCCTGCTCCCTGCCTCCAAGAAGTCCCCTTGTCTCCAAAAAGTCCCTTTGCTAAAAATTCCGCCAAGGCAGTCTAACCCGACAGATGCCAGCATTGCGATAAAGGGATAAAGAGCAAGACTATAATGAGGTAGACGAGTCGAGAAAATACTCAGTTCAGCAAATAGAACTAGGGGAAAGCCAACTAATATCAGTTGGTAACGAGGAATGGGACGACGCACTAATAAAACTAAACCTAAAAGAGCAAATAAAAACCAAGGAAAAGCTTTGGCGGGCACATTCCAGAGATAAAATAGTATTCCGTGATCGCCTCTATCATTCGACCCCAACCGAAAAACAAAGCGGAATAATTGCTCAAAACTATTATTACCAAAGCGCTGCCAACTTAACCAAATCCAAGTCAAGGTAGGCATTAAACCGACTACAAACCCTGAATAAAACATTGGGTTGGTAAGATGACGATGACGGCGATGTTCTCCAATAAGATAAGGTAATAAAGCTACAATTGGCAAAAAAATAATAAAGCTTCTGACTAGAAAGCCTAAACCGAAACTCAGACCGGCAATAAAGCTATAAAAAGAGCGGTATTTGCGATGTAATTCTGCTTTGAGAAAAGACCAAATACCTAGAAGTATCAGACAAATCATTGGTACATCGGGCGTACCTAATCGACAATATTGTAGCCAGAGAAATTCTACACTCAAAATTGCGGCGGCTAGCCATGCAACTTTTTTTCCAAGGAGAATTTTACCAATTTCATAGAGAAGTAGTATGCTCAAGATGCCAGCAATCATGCTGGGAAGTCTGACACTAGTATCAGAGATGCCAAATAGCTTGTAGGAAGTGGCAATTATCCAATAGGGACCTGGTGTTTTGTGATGGGGTTCTGACCAAGGATTTATCCAATCGCCACACTCAAACATAACACGCGATCGCCAAGCATAAAGTCCCTCATCATGAGCCATCAAGCTATTGTTTCCAGAATTAAATAGCAATAATGGAAGTATCCATACCAACAAACTAATGTAAGGAAATCCTCCCCAAAGATGAATTTTTTGGCAAATAGAATAAAAATTTTTTATTTGATATTTCATTGAATTACAAATAAGTTAACTTTGATAAGTTGATCAAGCTGTTAATTATTTATCTATATTTCTAGAATATGTAAGGTTGTACACAACCGTTCTGCATCAAATACTACCTGAAATTTAGACTATTTTGGGAGTAAGTTCTCGTTAAACAGGGATTTATGCCACTAGAACCAAGTCAACGCATCAAGCTAGATGATACAGACGACAATCTGTTTTACGACTATCCCCGCTTCGTCACTCATGTGGACGAAGGCTTTATTCAACAGCTAACCGATTTATATCGTCAGCAATTAAAGCCGAATACGCGCATCTTTGATATGATGAGCAGCTGGGTATCTCATCTGCCAGAAGAGATGGAGTTTGCTCATGTTGAAGGACACGGACTCAACGCTGAAGAACTTGCGCGTAATTCGCGCTTAGATCATTACTTTGTGCAAAATCTCAACGCCAATCCTCAGTTACCCTTGAAGGATGAAGATTTTGATGCAGTACTCAATTGCGTTTCTGTACAGTATTTGCAGTATCCAGAGGCTGTGTTTTCTGAAATTCACCGCATTCTCAAACCCGGTGGAATCGCTATCTTCAGCTTTTCTAATCGGATGTTTTATCAAAAAGCGATTCAAGCTTGGCGGGAGGGTTCAGAAACGAGTCGAGTTGAATTAGTCAAAAGCTATTTCTCCTCGATTCCAGGATTTACTACTCCAGAAGTAATTACCCGTCAATCAACGGTTCCAAATATCTTGCAATGGTTGGGTGCGGGCGGAGGAGATCCGTTTTATGCTGTTATAGCTTTCCGGAGTTAGGGACTGGGGACTGGGGACTGGGGACTAGGGATTAAGAAAAGAATTATTATCAATGCCCCATGCCCAATGCCCTATGCCCCATGCCCGATGCCTAATATCCGGAAAAAATGTAATTCGAGATACTAAACCTTATCAAAAAGTAAATTTTCTGGGTGTAATCTCACTTCAGCGCTGATAATTGCCTCAAAGAAGCATAAGGAGAAACCAAATATGATTTTCCGCCGTGGACATAGGATTTTAGTAGCTTTGTTGCTTTCAGTGTTACTACTGACAACAGCTTGCGCCCCAAAGACACCAGGACAATTTGACCAAGTGCAAAAAGAAAGCACTCAAAAGAAAAGTGGTCAAGCGGTTGCTAAGAATGCAACTCAAGGTAGCGAATTTAACAAACTTTTCCCTGCGGAACAAGCTGGATATCAGCGTGTATTTACCCAAGAGAAAAAAGGCTTTGCAGAAGCGAACTTGAAAAAAGGCGGCAAAGTTATGGCGCAACTGGCTGTTTCTGACACCACCAGCACCCCAAGTGCAGCCGCAAAATACTCTAGTAGTACCAAAAAAATTGGTGCTTATCCAGCGGTGACACTTGGCAATACTCAAACTTCGGTTTTGGTAGGTAAGTATCAAGTGAAAGTGATTTCCAAAGATCCGTCATTTACAGCAAGCGATCGCGAAGATTGGATACAGAAATTTAATCTCAGCGGTCTGGCGCGATTGAAATAAACTTCACTACTGCGATTAAAATAAAACACGCTACGTAAGGAGATTTTCGGAACCGTGAGCAAATCAATTTTTGAGTTAGTTGACCAATTGCCAACCGGTGGCTTGACTGTTTCTCTCTTGAATTCCCTTGATTTTGTTGCACCTGGTCAATGGCACAATGTGGTAGGTTTTGTCAACACCATCAAGACTGTTACTGGCGAAACTGACGAAGACCTAATTCAGCAAATTGCCGAGAGAGCAATTTATCTTTACAACGATCGCTCTCAAGGATACCAAAGAGCGATGTGGTTGTACCAAACTGTTGATAGTACAGATAAAGCGCTTGGTGCAGCAGCTTTAGCGAATAAGGTGGGTGAGTCGATTCCGTTGTTGGGTTTTTTAAATAAAGTTACTCCCAAGGCAGACAAAGCTCAAACTATCGACTTGTCACTAAAATTAGTTACTGAATTAGTAGCTTTTTGTCAAATCAACGGTATCCCCGGAGACAGCATAGGCGATTTTGTCGCCTCTTTGGGGGAATATAGCGGTGAGTCTCTCATCCGCATGGTGGCATTAGTTTGCGTTGATGGTTTGATACCTTTGGGTCCTGACTTCATCAACAAAGCATTATCTAGCATTAATCAAACCAGTCCCCAAGAATTAGAGCAAAACTCGACTTTTAAGAACATCCAAGATTCGATTCCCGGTAATAATTCTAGTAGCAAACTCAACTTTATCGGTGAAAGCTTCGATTCAGTCAAAGGCTGGATGGGTAATCTCGTCGCGTCGAATAATTTAACACCACAGAAAGTTGTCGCGAATTTGCAGTCATTTACGCAGATTGCTGACGACAAGTTAGATTACTTAGCGGCGTTTTTAGATGTCAGTACTAATTACTACGAACACACAGGTACGCAAACTTTAGCGCGTCGCTTGATTGAACGAGCATTAGCTGAAATTTAGATTCATGACTAATAGTTAATATAAGATCCCCGACTTTTTGGAAAAGTCGGGGATCTTAGTCTTTTTAGTCATCAGCTATTAACTATTAGCCATTGCTTTATTTGGGCAAACGCAAATCTGCTACAATTGCACTCAAATAAGATTCAATCAATTCAAAATTTTCGACTTTCTCAAACTTACCTGTTTTTGCTGCTGGGTCAAAAGCAGTTTGGATGACGTAAAGTGAAGCACCATCAAAAGCAACATAACCGAGATTTTGTTCGTAGACCTTACCACCTTGTTGAATTCCTGTAAAAGCGTAGCGCATCCCGTGAAGCATCCCAAAGGGAACTTGTTGCGGTGGTTGAGGTGAAAAAGAAATGCCAGAGCCATAGACACTTTGACGGTCTTTTGATAATACAGCGTAGTGGTCTGCAACCCAAGCATTAAGTGCTGTTAATACCTGCGTTTGGTAGTTGGGATTTTGTAAGTCCGCTTTTGCCCCAGGTGGAATCCCAGCACCTACCAGCATTTTTTGGAAATTCGGTTGATTTGCCAATGGGTAAACTTGCATCTCAACTGTACCCAAAACTTTTCCTTGAGACGAGACACACAACAACGGTGCATTTCCTTCACAAGGTGCTACCTTCCAACCTGGTGGAGTAGCAGTTTTCCCCAGAATACTCTTCCAGATATTTCCTTCAGTAGGTTTGGATGCTGAGTTAGTTTGAGTCAGTGTTTTAACTGGCTGCGGTTGTCTAACTGGATTTGTCTGCAATTTGTCGGTGGAAGAATTGGGGTGAACAAATTTGAATACTATCGGTGTTAATATCAGCAAAATAAAACCAATCAGAAGATGATAAACTCGCAGCATTTTTCCAGAAAATCCATAGTGGCAAACTGACGTTACCGGTAAAACTTTGCGATCATAGCAAAATATACATTGACATTAGGTTAATTTATGCAAAATAAATTATTCCAAAGAGTGTTTATAGCGATCGGCTAGCAACGCAGACTTCTTTACCATGTCTTAAAGGCTAAAGCAATATCGTGTTGGGATCTAATGATGCGCGATCGCCCTTTAACATTTGCTCTTCAAAACGAGCGCGCTCATTCAGATAGACATGAATCTGAAGTAAAGTGTTTTGATTTGCTAGAACTAAACTTCTGATG
>JBPCQW010000454.1:0-22810 GCA_050997715.1 Hassallia sp. | reverse complement strand
TCTTCTAGGGTATCACTTAATTCTCCTGCATAACGCCTTTGCAACACATTGTTACCTTCAAAGTTCCCCTTAGGCGTTACACTAAAAGACTGTTGTAATTCCGTTAGTTCTTCGGGTGTCAGCAGTTGCTGTAATTCTTTGTAAGTCCAGATGTAAAAGGCGCCTTCCTCTGGTTCAGCTTCTGTTGGTGTTGTAAAACTGTCAGCATCTTGAGCAGCATAGAAGTAACCTTCGGGTGCGGTCATTTCGCGACTTAACCATTTTACAGTTAAAGCGATCGCTCTCTCAAAAGCCGGATCTTTTACTCCTGCACTCCACAAAGATGCCAGATATTCCACAATCTGACCATTGTCGTAAAGCATCTTTTCAAAATGCGGTACAGTCCAAGTAGAATCAACCGTGTAACGGTGAAAGCCACCACCTACATGATCAAAAATACCCCCTAATGCTAAATCTAGCCCACGCTGAGTACAAACTTGCTTGCCATTGTATTTTGATTTTTCCCCAGCATCAGGCAAAGAAAATCTAGTTCCCCGTAGCGCTAATTCCGCATAGGGAATCATCGGGAACCGATTACCTTGTTGATCTGAAGTAATTATAACCGTACTAGTTTCCCAGCCTTGCCGTAATAATTCATCATCCTGTGCCGTTGTGCCATCATCTAATTGCAAAACAGCAGAAGTTAACAGCGACTCTAAAATTACCGCTTTGCGTTGACGCAAGTCATCTTTTTCGGTATCATAATAACGGCGTAGCGCTTGCAAAACTTGTAAAAAACCAGGACGACCAAAGCGCGGCTCAACCGGGAAATAAGTACCAGCATAAAACGGGACTAAATCCTCTGGAGAAAGAAAGACATTTAAGGGCCAACCTCCTTGACCATTACTCATCATCTGCAAAGACTGCATATAAATGCTGTCGATGTCAGGTCTTTCTTCGCGATCTAGTTTAATTGGGAGAAAATTAGCATTCATGTATTCGGCGATCGCCAAATCAGAAAACGCCTCACCTTCCATCACAGTACACCAGTGACAGCTAGAGTAGCCTATGGAGAGAAAAATCGGTTTATTCTGCGCCTTTGCAGTCAACAGTGCTTCATCACACCAACTCCACCAATCAATTGGGTTTTCGCTGTGTTTGCGGAGGTAGAGACTCTTAGCTTGAGCAAGGCGATTCGTCATGATTGAGAAAGCGGTAGTTACATTACCTTCTTTGCTCAGTCTAATACTATTTCACTTTCCGGATAAATATTTCATCATCCTGTTAGGGAATAATTTGTTTTCAACAGCTTTGCACGCCGATTTTTGACTTGTGCGATCGCCTTATTCCTCGACAATTTGTCAAATACTATACTTTTATGGCGCAGAACGAAATACCCAGCTAACCATTGGCATCGGCTTTGTATTTAAAGATGATTCTGTTTTAGTATCAATAGAAGTATTTTGGCTAAGTCCCGCTAACAATTGAAGTAAAAAGGTGATGATAGCGGCTTGCATAAGTTTTTGTAGCATGGCAGGTTCCTATATCTTCGGGTGGATGGCAATTGTACTCTTGGTTAATTAGCCCGATTGCACCTCGTACTATCGATTTACAGCTTTAGGCATATTTATCCGGATGATTATTAGAAAAAATGGGCATCGGGCAATTTGAGGAGGGGTAAAGGGCTTTTTGAAGAGGGGGAAAGGGCAAAGGGTAAAGGGCAAAGGGCAAGAAAGAAGAAATATTTCTCCCTTGTCCCCTTGTCCCCTTGTCCCCTTGTCCCCTTGTCCCCTTGTCCCCCTGCTCCCTCCCCTCCCCCACTCCGGGAGTAATTACCGAAACCAATCAACGGCTGTAATCGATAAAATGTATTTAAAATAGCTACAACCACGCGCTTATGATTCCTATCGTCATTGAACAATCGGGTCGGGGCGAACGCGCCTTTGATATCTACTCACGGCTGTTACGTGAGCGCATCATCTTTTTGGGACAACAAATTGATAGCAATCTAGCCAACTTGATTGTTGCTCAACTGCTGTTTTTAGATGCAGAAGATGCGGAGAAGGACATTTATATGTACGTCAATTCTCCGGGCGGTTCGGTGACTGCTGGTATGGGGATATTTGATACTATGAAGCACATCCGCCCAGATGTCTGTACAATTTGTACCGGATTAGCCGCGAGTATGGGCGCTTTTCTCCTCAGCGCGGGTGCCAAAGGTAAGCGGATGAGTCTACCCCATTCTCGGATTATGATTCACCAACCTCTCGGTGGCGCTCAAGGACAAGCGACTGATATTGAAATTCAAGCACGCGAAATTTTATACCACAAGCGCAAGCTAAATGAGTTTTTAGCCGATCACACAGGTCAGCCAATTGAGCGGATTGCTGAAGATACCGAACGGGACTTCTTCATGTCACCAGAGGAAGCCAAGAACTATGGCTTAATTGACTCTGTAATTGACCGTCATGCGGCTGGTAGCCGTCCGATGGCTATTATCGGTAGCAATTAGCTATTTTCTCGTTCCCTGGCTCTGCCGGGGAATGCTGACACGAGGGCTGCTGCCTCCATTTTTTCATATAGAGCCAGCAGCCCCTAAGATTGCATTACCAGGCTGGAGCCTAGTAACGAGTTTGTTAAAATCCCGCTATGGGGTCTGGTTGCGATTCTAAATATCTGAGAAAGTCGAGTAATTCTTCTTCACTCAGCAAAGTGCGTCCCAGCTTACCGTAGGTTTTTTTCAGATGCTCCTTTCCTTGTTCTTTTGTCCAGCCTAAACGCTCAATTTCGACATCTGTTTTCGCAATTACATCGGATAAGTCTATAGGTTGGCTTTTATAATTTCTCTTGCTTTTTGCACTTGCGACATCTTCTTGAGTATAACTGCGGGGCGCAAATTGCCTAACGTTACTAGCAGCAGGCGTTGGTAAAGGATTCTCTTCAGGTTCGCTGCTGTCGTCGAGCATAGCCCAATTTTGCATAGGTATATCATATTCTGGCTCTCGGTTGCTAGTCATAGCAAAGCGAGGCTCTAAGTCTTGGTTGTAAGTGTCGCTTAAAGAAGTCACCTCTGGTTGTGTAGTGGGTGCGTAAACTACTGATGGAGTTTGTTCAGAAGCGATCGCTTCTGTTTGTTCTATAGAATTTATCGCAGAAACTGCCGTATTCAAAGCCGGATGAGGGTTGTTTTGCACCTGCGGTATTGATTTCGGGGATACTGTCGATTCCGACGATGAAGTTGTTATTCCCAAAACCATCAGCGCTCGATTTCTTGCTTGATCTTCTGCTGCTTCGACTGTTTCTGCTGCTGCCATACCGGTAGCACGAATTACACCTTCAAGTTGTACGCTTGCCCGGACAATATATTTTCCACCGAAAATTTGCACTAACTCAGAAATAAGACTGCCGTTGGGATACAAGCTCTGGAATTGAGCCAACATAATAGTCAAAAGGGGAAAGGGGAAAGGTGAAAGGGAAAAGGGAAGAGGGAAAGGGGAAAGGAAGAAAAAACCTTTTACCTTTCTTTACTTATGAGCAAAAGTTTATGAATGTTCATAGGTCTACTTCGGACTTTTTTAGTCATAGATCAAGTTAATAGCAGTAGTTTTCACTCTTTTAAATGAAACAGGCTGATATATCTTGATCGCTTGTACTAATTGTAGCAATAGCTGTTTGTGAGCAACTTTTTCGGTACTTGCGGCTAACTCTACGTGGTCTTACTTTCAATGCTATACTAATTACCCAATCAGATATGCAGAACTACTTTCACAGAAGTACGCTCTAAATCTACAATAATGAAGTAATGGTTCTTCCTCACTGAGCGGTTTCGCTGCTAACCTAGTTGTTACCGATTCTACATATGGGACAATTGGGTCTGCCGGCAGTTTCTCCTAGTTAAACATCAGAGTCTAATGCCGTAAAAGTACCTGAAATCAAGACAATCAAACACCTGCTGTTTTCCCTGCATAGCGCTTTTAGACTGGAATGAGTGAGTTTTATAAACAAAGTCTCTCATAAACCCGTCGCAAACATTACCTAGTGGGGCGAATTTTCAATTCTTCGTGCAATGTTTAAGATTGGCTGGGTGAAAGGTCTTTTTCGTAGTGAACTCTGAAAGTGTCGTCTGGTGAGAAGTCCTCTTTTTCGATTTCAGTCTCAGCTCGAGGTAGGGCTAAACCTCTTGTTGGGTGCTGGGTGATAGTGCTTCTCTCTCGACGTAAGTGCCTTCTAATAATGATGTTTTGACCAAAGGTCGGTTCACTGCATGGAATTTTCAATCGCTACATTGCTTGCCAATTTTACCGATGATAAGTTGGTTGCTCGCAAAGTTTTGGAAAAAAAACTTGGTTGTGAAGATGAAGATAGTTTACAAAAACTTCAAATTGCTTTAGAAGTTCTGGAAAAAGTCGGACTTTTGGTAAAAGAACGCGGCAAATATCGTCGTGTGACAGAAGAGGGAATTATCGAAGCAAAGCTGCGCTGTTCTAGTAAAGGCTTTTGTTTCGCGATTCAGGATGTGGAAGGTGCGGAGGATATTTATATTCGCGAAAGTCATCTGAGTAATGCTTGGAATGGCGATCGCGTTTTAGTTAGAGTTCTCAAAGAAGGTAGTCGGCGCCGTTCCCCCGAAGGAGAGGTGAAGCTAATTCTCGAACGCTCCAATCACACTTTGCTAGCGCGAATTAAGCAGGTAGAAAGCGGTTTTCGTGCCGTTCCCCTGGACGATCGCTTGCTGTTTGAACTGAAATTGCTAGCTAGTGGGATGAAATTGGATGAAGCGATCGACCATCTGGCTCATGTCGAAGTTTTGCGTTACCCTCTAGCACAATATCCCCCTGTCGGTCGAGTCGTGCAAATTCTCGGTAGCGATGCTGAAGCTGCTGCTGATATCGATTTGGTAACTTGTAAGCACGACCTTTCCCGTACTTTCCCGGAGTCAATTCTAGAGGCAGCCGCTAAGTTGCCGAAAAAGTTACTAAAAGCTGATTTAAAAAATCGTCAGGATTATCGTGATTTATTTACCCTAACTATCGGTGGTACAAAAGATTCCCAAGTAATAGAAAATGCCTTAACTTTCGAGAAAACTCCAGAGGGACACTCGCGATTAGGCTTTCACATTACTGATGTTTGTCACTACGTTTTACCAGATGAAGCGCTTGATCGCGAAGCAATTAAGCGGGGTAGGTCAGTATATCTCGGTGAAGTAGTGCTGCCAATGTTACCTGAGACTGTGGCAGAACGCTGTTCTTTAGTTGTGGGAAGCGATCGCTTAAGCATCTCTTTTTTAATTACCTTTGATTCACAATCACAATCCGTCCTAGACTGGGAAATTCAAAAGGGTATCATCAAAGTAGACGAACACATCAGCGAACAACAAACAGAAGCAATTCTGACTGGCAAAATAAGTAAATCTACGCGGGGGAAAAATAAGGACTCAGAAGAAGTAGTCAAGATGTTGCAAGATCTGCAAGTTTTGCAGCAAGCAGTCAAACAAGTGCGGCTGAATCGCGGAAGCTTGCAATTAAATCTGCCACCTAACCAAAATCCGTACAACGATGAAGGTATTTTAGGATGTGCCGCAGTCAATGATTTACCTGTGCGATCGCTCTTAACAGAATTCGTGCTGCTTGTTAATCAACTGATGGCAAATCATTTAAACGCTTTAAGCATTCCTGCCATTTTGCGAGTGCAAGGCGTACCCGATTCGGAAGATGTACAGGAAATGCTAAAATTAGCGATTAATTTAGGCGTGGAACTGTCACTAGAAGCCGAAGTAGATATTCAACCTTTAGATTATCAACAATTGACCAGGGCTTTTGCCGAATCGCCATCAGAACAAGTTCTGACTTATTTGTTGCAAGATACACTCAAGCCAGCTTCTTACAACACTACTAAAGGATCTCACTTTGGTTTGGCGCTGCCAGAGTATACCCACTGTACTGCACCGTTGCGACGTTACCCAGATTTGCTCATGCAAAGAGTGTATTATTCACTACTGGAACATGGACGCGATCGCCGCAACACCCGCGTGAAAGAGCGCGTTAATTTGTGTCACTCCGCAAGCCACAGTGAAATTAATTGGAACGTTTTACCCCCAGAATTGCAACAAGAACTGCAAACCGAGTTAACGAGGGTAATCGTCCAAATTAACGACAGAGAAAAAGAAGTCCAAGAAGCCGAAGCCGATTTAGCCGGGTTACAAAGAGCTTCTTTGATGAAACAGCGGATTGGCGAGGTTTTCAGCGGTGTAATTACTGGTGTTCAATCTTACGGCTTCTTTGTGGAAATTGAAGTACCCGCAACCGAAGACAAAGAAAGCGGTAATGTGAGAGTGCCTTTACGAGTCGAAGGACTCGTACACGTAAGCTCGCTCAAAGATGATTGGTATGAATACCGCGCTCGACAACAAGCGCTATTTGGTCGCAAAAATCGGGCTTCTTACAGATTAGGCGATCGTGTAGCCGTGCAAGTTAAAAGTGTCGATTACTACCGCCAGCAAATTGATTTAGTCACCGTAGGCAGCGATGGTATTGCCTCAAGCAGGGGTATAAACGGCTCCAATGACGAAGTATCAAATATGTACTTATCCAATGAAATGGAGTCTCAAGACCTAGAACCATATGGTGATGATGAATAACGGGGCATAGGGCATGGGGCAATTTGAGGAGGGGGAAAGGGGAGCCACTGCGTTGGGCGGGCAATGCCCGACTTGAAGCATGTGGCGTTAAAGGGTAAAGAGTAAAGGGCAAGAAAGAAGAAATATTTCTCCCCCTGCTCTTTGTCCCCTTGTCCCCTTGTCCCCTTGTCCCCACTCCCCATCTCCCTACTAAAACAACGTGTCAAACAAACAACAGCCAATTATCTTAGGTATATCAGGTGCATCAGGTTTAATTTACGCCGTTCGAGCGATTAAATTTCTGCTTGAAGCCGACTATGAAATTGAATTAGTTGCCTCAAAATCAAGTTACATGGTTTGGCAATCAGAGCAGAATATTCGGATGCCTGTAGAACCTCTTCAACAAGAGCAATTTTGGCGACAGCAAGCCAAAGTTGAAGCAGTAGGCAAACTACATTGCCATCCTTGGGGTGGTGTTGGAGCTAATATTGCTAGTGGTTCCTTTCGTACTCTAGGGATGATTGTCATTCCATGCAGTATGAGTACCGTAGCCAAGCTAGCAAACGGGTTGAGTTCCGACTTATTAGAACGGGCAGCAGATGTCCAACTTAAAGAAGGTCGAAAGCTGATAATCGTTCCCCGTGAAACTCCTTTTAGCCTGATTCACCTGCGTAATTTAACTGCTTTGGCAGAAGTTGGGGCAAGAATTGTCCCCGCTATTCCTGCTTGGTATCATAATCCGCAAACCATTGAGGATTTAGTTGATTTTGTTGTTGCTCGTGCCTTAGATCAACTCGATATTGATTGTATCCCGCTTCAACGTTGGCAAGGGAGAAAATAAAAGGGGGAGGGTTTTTTTTAAAGAGGGGGAAGGGAGAAAGGTGAAAGGTATGGAAATAAAGCGCTCTGCCTCAGCGGTGGCCTGTACCGTCCCGTTGACGTTTGTAAGAAGAGTTATTTAAATCACTCCTGTTTATTTTTTTTTCCTTTCCCCCTTCCCCTTTCCCCTTACCCTTCCCCTTTCCCCTTTTCCCCTGCTGAAATTACCTTTACCCCTCTTTTTATATGGATGTCATTCGCTTAATTTTATTAGTAGCGGTACTGGGAGGACTAACGCTATTGTTAGCGCAAAACTGGTCGCCTGTTCTACCGTTAGTATTTTTGGGGATACAGACTCAACCTTTGCCATTGGCGATATGGATTTTATTTAGTACGACTGCTGGTGCTGTTACATCTGTATTTATCAGCAGCTTGTTTAATTTGTCCACTTATTTAGCTCGACAACGCCCAACTCGACTTAAATCACCAGCCGCTTCACCTCGGAATAAGCAAACTCGTCGTAGAGAAGAAGTCTTTTCCCGCCCTGTCAGTGGGGAGCCGCAGGCTAGTACAACAGAGTCTAGGAGCAGTGATGCAGCGGATGATTGGGACACAAATAACAGTACAGATGATGATTGGGACTTTGAAGAGAAGTCTAATGTTGCCCCTAATCCCAGTTCGGAAAACATACAGGATAGAGATCAAAGCTACGAACGTGAACAACAACCCAAAACTAGTTCTCAATCTGGTTCAGTTTATTCTTACAGCTACCGCCAACCAAAAAATTCTGGAGTAGGAAAAACTGAATCAGTTTACGATGCTGATTACCGAGTAATCATACCGCCTTATCAACCACCCACGACTACCAATCAGAAGAATGATGATGATGATTGGGGATTTTTTGATGAGGACGACTCTGTTGATGATGATGAGCGATCGCCTAAGTGATTAGAGATGTAATACTTATGTGTTAAATACCACACAGCTAGTTGCGAGACTCCTGTTTGACTTTGCCCATCATCGCCGCTTCCTGCAAGCTCATAAAAGCTTTTAAGTCTTCCGAATCATACCGAGTTTTCAGTAAATGTCGTAGTTGATTTTCTGCTTCAACCGTTAGATAGCCAGTGGTTAGCGCTTTTTGCACAACGTCACGAATTCGAGTCATGGTTGATACCTCAATAGACCACACTTATTTATTCGGGCGCACTCAAATAAGATATGCAGTAGTTTTTGTTCTTCAACCGTTAAGTTGGCAAAGCTTTTTTGCACAATGTCACAAAATAAGTCATAATTTACACCATGATTTTTAACTGATTTTGAGTGGGGCTTGCTATGACTAAGTTTTTTGAATGTTAATACTGTGAGGTAGAAACACAGTATTGTATAAAGTTAAAACTGCCCCAGTTGAGAAAGAGTCTTGATCGTTTATATTGACGACACAAATTCAATAAAGTTTCAAAGAAGCTTTATAAAATTTCCGTTAAGCCTAAACATACCGAAGCAACAACTGGCAAGTCACCTAACGAATGTTATCAAATTCGTTATAAATTTATTCTTTATTTATTTCGACTTTATATATAAATCGTTAATATATTGCCAGATCGCTACTTTAAATAAATAACCGTAATGGCTGCTAATTCAAATAAAATAGAAGAGGAATTTGTAGAGGCTAAAAATAATTGGGAGCTAGAAAAGTTATACGTTGATTTGGCATCGGCAAAAGGAAAAGCTCTAACACCTGTTGAAAAGAAATTTTTGAGAGGTTTACTTTGTGGTTTGAGTCCGGCAGAAATTGCTAATGCAGTTTATAAAAGTCGCAGTAGTAGTACTGTGAGAGTTTATCTTTCTAATGGACTATATAAATATATAGAAGATATGCTGAGTAACCAAGAAGGAAGCAGCATTAAGGTAAAAAGCTGGAGTCGGGTGACTCAGTTGCTAGAAAAAGCAGGTTATAAAAAAGGTTGGTTTCAAATCGAGCAAACTAACAATCAAATAATCACAATCGAGAAAAACAAAGCTGATTTTGATCCGATGAAAACAACCCAAAAACATAATTGGGGTGAAGCGATTGATGTGAGTAAATTCCACGGACGCATTACCGAACTCGCATCCCTGAAAGAATGGATTGTGGAAGAGCGCTGTCGGTTAGTGGTACTGTTGGGTATGGGTGGAATTGGTAAAACAGCTTTGTCAGTAAAGCTGGCAGAAGCAATTAAGGAAAATTTTGAATTTGTAATTTGGCGATCGCTTAGTCTGGCTCCACCCCTAGAAGTTATTTTAAATCAACTAATTTCGCTTTTATCTCCCGAAGCCCAAATACAAAGTACAGAAGGTGTCGAAAGCAACATTTCTCAACTAATTGAATGTTTGCGCTCTTCACGTTGTCTGATTGTATTAGATCATCTAGACTCGATTTTAAGCAATGGCAACGATACCGACTTAGGAATACAATATCCGCTCTCTGTGCCAGCTAGCAACCCAGACGTAAAAAATCCTTCTGGTTATGTTATGAAGCAAATTCGTTATTGCCAAGGTTATGAAGGTTATGGAGAGTTAATCAGAAGATTAGGAGACTCTCAACATCAAAGTTGCTTGGTGTTAACTAGTAGAGAGAAACCTCAAGAAATTGCCGTTTTAGAAGGAAAAAAATCACCTGTACGTTCTTGGAAATTAACAGGATTAAGTAATGCAGAAAGTTGGCAAATTATCCAAGAAAAAGGGTTTAGAGATTCCTCTGAAGAAGAATGCAGAATATTAATTGAGTGGTATGCAGGTAATCCATTATTTATTAAATTAGTTGCGACAACTATTCAAGAATTATTTGCTGGCAATATATATGAATTTGTAGAACAAGGTACTGTGGTTTTTGGCGACATTCGGGCAATTTTAGATGAGCAGTTTTATCGTTTATCTAATTTGGAAAAGCAGATTTTGCAGTGGTTAGCACTGAATCGCAATTTGGTTTCACTGCGAAAATTGCAAAAAGAGATTATACCACGAGTTTCGCAACGATTAATATTAGAAGCTATAGAGTTATTACAAAGGCGATCGCTAATTGAAAGACAAGCATCCAGCTTTGCACAAACCCCAGTTTTAATGGAATATATTGCTGAACGATTAATTGAGGAAAATTTTAATAATCAAGATAAATCAGGCTACTCATTGATGAGTCAGACAATTTTTGAAGCGCAATTGAAAAACCACATTCGAGAAATTCGCCTCAACGCCGAGATGTAAAATAGGGATTAGGGACTAGGTAGGAGTAGGGGCGGGATTTATCCGTCCTAAAGGAGTAGGAAATTGACAGTGAGCATATTAAAAGGAGTTAACCTGTACTTAATTGGCATGATGGGCGCCGGTAAAACTACTGTAGGGCGCGAACTTGCCAAACAATTGAGTTACGGGTTTGTCGATGCGGATAACGTAATTGAAGAAACAACAAAACAAAGCATTAATGAATTGTTTGCATCCGTTGGTGAGGCAGGTTTTCGTCAAATAGAAAGCGATGTATTAGCACAAATTTGCGCTTTTACAAAATTAGTTATCTCTACTGGTGGGGGCGTTATTCTTCAACAAAAAAACTGGAGTTACCTACGCCACGGTTTAATTGTTTGGCTGGATGTGCCAGTAGAGTTACTTTACACCCGTTTAGCAGAAGATACCACAAGACCATTACTGCAAGATGTTGATTTGAAGCAAAAATTGCGATCGCTTCTCGAACAACGACAAGCACTTTACAATCAAGCCGATCTGCGAATCAGCGTCTTTGAAGAAGACACATCCGAACAAGTTGCGATGAAGGTACTTCAAGCAATTCCCAGCGTCCTCAAATCAAGCAATAATAATTAAAAATAAAAAATTGCTATTTCACTTAAAAATAATGCAGCTTTCTATTAATCATTGCCAGCCCTCATCGACCTGATTAATTACCGAACCGCATTTTATTGACGATGCTTTCACACCTGCCAAAAAAAAGACTTTCTTCTGCCAGTATCCTTTTGTACTGTCTGATGAGAGATTGTTGAGAGTGCCAAACTCATTTATACTGTCTAGATCAGTTTTAACTGTCAACAGCGCCCCATGATAGCCAACGATACTGAGTACATCAGAGAAGCCGCAGCCACTCGCGTGCAAGTACTGAGCGAAGCATTACCTTACATCCAGCAATTTGCGGGACGCACCGTTGTTGTAAAATACGGCGGCGCGGCGATGAAAGATAGCACCCTCAAAGATAAAGTTATCCGCGACGTTGTATTTTTATCTTGCGTCGGCTTGCGACCAATTTTAGTCCACGGTGGGGGACCAGAAATTAACAGCTGGCTGGATAAACTGGGAATCGAACCGCAATTTAAAAATGGTCTGCGCGTCACCGATGCCCCCACAATGGATGTGGTGGAAATGGTTTTAGTCGGTCGAGTTAATAAAGAAATTGTCGCTTTAATTAATCAAGCTGGCGGCTTGGCGGTAGGATTGTGCGGTAAAGATGGTAATTTAATTAAAGCCCGTCCCCAAGGTGAAGAAGGCATTGGCTTTGTGGGGGAAGTTTGCGGTGTAAATATCAAGATTTTGGAAACACTCGCTAGTAATGGCTATATTCCAGTAGTTTCTAGCGTAGCCGCAGACGAAACAGGACAAGCTTACAACATCAACGCGGATACGGTAGCGGGAGAGATAGCAGCAGCACTTGGGGCTGAAAAGTTGATTTTGCTGACAGATACGCGGGGTATTTTAAAAGATTACAAAGATCCGTCAAGCTTGATTCCCAAAGTGGATATTCAAGAAGCCCGCGAGTTGATTGCAACTAATGTAGTTAGTGGTGGGATGATTCCGAAAGTAAATTGTTGCGTGCGATCGCTCGCTCAAGGAGTACGTGCAGCACACATCATTGATGGTCGCATTCCTCACGCCCTTTTACTAGAAATCTTCACCGACATCGGTATCGGGACAATGTTGATCGGTTCTCAATTTACTTCTTAGAAGGGGACTGGGGGATAAGGAGCAGGGAGCAGGGGGCAGGGAGCAGGGGGAAAGGAATAAAAAAACTTTCTTTTTACCCTTTACCCTTTACCCCTCTTTAAATTCCCATTCCCCACTACCAAGGAGAATTGTAGATAACACGCTGCCTTACTGGTGAACGACGCCATGAATCTCTCACAATCACTGGATTAATCAGCGTTGACTCTCGAATTGTCGGATTAACCAACACTGGATTGACAAAGGTCGAATTTCTCACATTCTGCCTATACGGTGGATAGTAGTAACCACTGCTACCACTCGGTGTTAATCCCGTTGTGGGATCTACAGGTATGGGAGTAGGAATCGGACTACCGTAAATAAAATTACCAACAGTAGGTGGTTGATTTACCCTGATTGGATTACCGTAATAAATAGAGGAACCACGTACACGCGGCTGATTTACGCCGATGGAAATTCCACCACCATCAATCACTATGACTTGTTCGGCTGCGGCTGGGGCAATTGTCGCGCTCATCAGTGCCAAAGCAGAGCCTAATCCCAGCCAGTGAAGTTGCCAATGCTTGATTTTAAGCATATTTTGACCGCCCAGATTTTATAAATTGGAATTTTTAACTTTAAATACGTAGAAAATACCGTAATTAACTCGGATGTACCTACACCCTAGAAGGGTGTAGGTTTGTGCGTATAAAACCCACCTAAGCAAGTTACGAAAACCCTAATTTTCCATAGTCCACCTACGTGGACTAAGTTCGTATAACCGCACCTTTCTAGGGTGACGGCGCGTGATTTATTCGAGTAATCTACGTATACTTACTACAATTTTAAAACTTTATTTAGTTTGACGTTACTAGCTTGAGAAAGATTTAAAAATATTACTGGCGTTGGCACAATTAAGAAAGTGCTGATTTGTGTGCAAAACGTGAGTGCAGAAAGTTTAGAAATTGCCAAAAATCTTTACCAGTCGGGGAAAGCTGCTTTTGAAAGTGGGCAATATCGGCAAGCAGTGGAAAATTTAGAAAAGGCGATCGCTCTAGTGAGTCGCAATTCTCGCATCGGGGGAGAGGTACAAATCTGGCTGGTAACAGCTTATGAAGCTGCTGGACGCACTGAAGAAGCGATCGCTCTTTGCGAAGAACTAAAACGCCATCCTTTTTCCGAAACCAGCAAACAAGCCCGAAGCTTAGTTTACATTCTCAAAGCACCGAAGCTACAAAGACCAAGCGAATGGATGACGGAAATTCCCGATTTGGGCGCATTGTCTGATAATGAAAGTAAAATTCGTCTCGCTGCGGGTACAAAATCTTCCGAATCAAAAAAGCCGACTGAGCGAGAATACGTTGACTTGAGCCAAGTCAATACTAAAGATAATCGCTTTATTTGGGTCGCATTAATTACCATTAGTTTAATCTTGGGTAGCTTGGTTTGGTTGAGTTTTTGAACCTAATTTAAGCCCCCACATGATGGTATGGGGTCAATCTAAAATCTAAAATCCAAAATCCAAAATTGTTTGACTTTTGTGGAGATTTATAGTTATGAATTTATCGGCTTTAGCAAAAAGCTTTGCACGGCTAAGATTTGTCTGTCTGGTACTATTGGCATCTGTGCTGCTTTCTGGTTGCGTAGAGTATGATGCGGGGATCAACTTTGACAACTCCAATCGCGGCGAATTGGTGCAGCATATTAAGTTAGCAGAACGGCTCACTAGTTTTAGCAGTGACTCAGTACATGAATGGTTAAATAGCATCGAACGCCGCGCCCGCAAAGAAGAAGGCAAAGTACGGCGAATTTCTCCATCAGAAATTATTGTGACAATTCCCTTCAGTAATGGTGAGGAATTACAAACGAAGTTTAACGAATTTTTCAATCCCAACCTTAATCAAAAAACTCAAGTTAAAGGCACATCTGATTCAGAACTGCCAAAAATTGAGTCAAACTTACTTTTGTTTCAAAACAATTTCTTACTGTTAGTGCGGAATCGGTTGATTTACGATGTGGATTTGCGATCGCTCTCTCTAATCGCCAGCAATGGTAACGTTTTAGAAGCCGCAGGTTCGATTCTCGATTTAGAATTTAGCTTGAAAACTCCTTGGGGGGCAAAAACCATTCAAAAAACCGAAAGCGCTAACGCTCCCGAAAAAAATCAAAATAAACTGGTATGGAAGCTCATCCCCGGTCAATTAAACCACATCGAAGCAGTTTTCTGGCTTCCCAGTCCTCTCGGTATTGGTAGTTTGTTGATTATTTTGTTTGTTGTCGGGGGACTTTATCTAAGGTATACTTTTATGCCAGACCCCAGCATTCAATTTTCTGCTTCTTCAGCAGCTAATGTATCACAGTAACTTTGAATGTAGTGAGCGCTTCAGCGCTCTATATTAAGCCCTTAAGCGCTCACTACAACTTATCAAAGCACTCGTGTGTGAATAGTTTTGAATGCTTCCTTGTTTCTCGTTTGAAGCGGCAAAGCTAAAAACGAGACAATCGAGCGGACATAATATCACCAAGCCGAAAGTTGTGAAAGTACGACTGTTGTTAGTATTCTGTGTCTTATTTGTCTTTAGTTATGGATTATCGGCATATCGGCGACCATCCATATATAGTCAACAGATTATTGCCAGACCAACACCGACTGCAACATTAACACCGAGTCAATCTGATAAGCCAAGGATCTCTCTCACCAAGTTGACAGACGACCTTGAAGTGACGGAGAAAAACGTCACGAGAATTTTCATGATTTTGGTAAAGGTCGTAGCGGCTTTAATAAGTCTTTTAATCGTCAGTCGCATCATCTTAATGATTTTTCAGCGCTCATCCCAGTTGATCGTAGACAATTTCATCAACGCTTCTGATGATGAAATGGACAAGGTGTTACCAGGTCTTTCGCAATTAGCGCGAGAAAGACTGGTGGGGGAAATGAAAGGTGTCCGTCAACGGGTGAAAGAGCATATCATCAACCAAGGACCGGAAACCTATCACCCTCCTGATAAGTTACCGTTACCGCAAACAACCCCAGATCAAAGACTTGGTGACTTGGTGACTTCACTTAGCGAGTTCACACCAGAGCAAATGCATCCAGCGGTGAATATGTTGAAAGCGATATTCCCACCATTCGGCACAAAAGTAACTAGCATTCTGCAAAGCCAAGGTGAAAAACATAACCGCCTGGGAATTACTTTTGAAATCACTAATATTGAAGGTCGCCTTTCTTCTAAGTTGTATACTGTCTGGGAGTCAGTTGAGGCAGTAACCGAACAAGCACTGAAAGACCGCTACAGAAAGCTACTAGGCTCGGCTATTCGCTGGCTGGCGTTAGAACTCAGTCGGCGCGAAATGGTGGCTGGTGTGCCCTGGTATCACTTGGGACGAAAACGCGATCGCTATCAAGCTAAGATTTATAACTTTTTTGGCGCTCTTAATCTAGCCAGCGCTGCGACTCAGGGCAAATTGTTCTACGATCTGGCAATTGAAGATTTACAGCAAGCAATAGTTTTGTATCCTGAATGGTTTCAACCTTACGAAAATTTAGCTGACACATATAGCAGCTTTGGAAGAGAAACTTCAGGGAAAGAATGTCTCAATTGGCAACGTCAAGCAATACTGCAATATGATCGCGCACTAGCTGCATGTGAAGATGAATCTGTCAAGCGCAGAATTAGAATTGGTAAAGCTATGGCTGGGTTAATGACAGGTGATGTCAATTTGATTATTGAAGCGAAAGAAGAAATAGAGAAGCTGAAGAAAAATTGGGATGAGACATCAGAGTTAAATAGTCGGTTTTTATATAATCTAGCGGCTTGGTATGCGATCGCTTGCCAAATTAATGCTCAAGTAAAAAGCGCGCTTTCACTAGCACGCCGTTATTTAGTTTACGCTTTGGTGAGAGACAGCGAACGCACCCTATGGGAATGGGCTGGCAAAGATCCAGATTTACAAGGCATTTGTGAAGATTATGCGGAATTGCAATTTCGGATGTTGAAGAAATTGAATGAAGTCCCCGAACTTCCCAGCTTAACGGGTGAAGATTTTACCAACCACACTGAGGAAATTCTCAAGGGACTAGGGAGATGGGGAGAGGGGGGGATGGGGAGAGGGGGGGATGGGGAGAAATAAGAATAATTCTCCTTGTCTCCCTTGTCTCCTTGTCTCCCTTGTCTCCTTGTCTCCCTGCCCCCTGCCCCCTGTCTCCCTGCCCCCTGCCCAATTAATTAGGAGAGTATAAAATGAGCAATGACAAAAATAAAGAACAAAAGGGTGGTTCCCAAAGAGACATCAAGCCACCAAATACTGGCAAACCTCGCAAAACTGAGCCGGGTGGTTCTCGTGGAATAGAACCACCAAAGCAATTAGGTGCAATACCACCTTGGCTAGACAAAAACGATTAAGGTGACAAACGCTCTATTTTCCAGCTTTTATCATCCAAGCAAGTATAAAGCAAGCGATCGTGCAAACGACTAGGGCGTCCTTGCCAAAACTCGATTTCTGCGGGGATCACTCGCACCCCTCCCCAGTGCTGGGGTCGCGGCACATCTTGATTTTCATATTTTACCTGAAGTTCTTGCAAGCGTTGCTCAAGAACTTCTCTGTTTTCTATCACCTCGCTTTGATTAGACACCCACGCACCTAAACGACTGTTTAACGGACGACTGTGAAAATACTCATCTGATTCGTATTCAGAAACTTTCTCTACCCGCCCAAAAATACGGACTTGGCGTTCTAGTTCCGCCCACCAAAAAACGAGAGAAGCCTGGGGATTTTCGGCTAATTCTTGTCCTTTTTGACTGTTATAGTTAGTGTAAAAAACAAAACCACGCTCATCAAAATCTTTTAGTAACACCATTCTTGCTGACGGATTGCCCTCTGGTGTAGCAGTGGCAATAGTCATGGCATTCGGTTCGGGAAGTTGGGCATCTAGTGCCTGTGAGAACCATTTTTTAAACTGTTTAAAAGGATTAAAGTCAACTTCCGATACGCTTAGACCCTCTAAGGTATAATCTTTGCGAAGGTCAGCTATAGTTTTATCCATGATGATTTGCTTTTTTTTATCAGCTACGGTTACACACCTTTGTTAAAAATATCTATCATATTCATCAGCACCAGCTGAGTCTTACTTATCCTGCTCCCCAGTAAAGAGTCCCCAGCGAATATGCGCCGTTCAGCCTCTGTTAAAAGTCTGTTATTTTATGGTCTGAGCGGTCCGATTATCGCTCTGAATATTTGGTTGGTATCTCAGTTTTATCAGTTATTTCAGCATCCAATTACCATTTTGCTCGTCGCCGCGATTCTTGCTTTTTTACTAAATTATCCAGTTAAGTTTTTTGAACGCGCTCGAATTACGCGCACTCAGGCAGTAATTATAGTTTTGCTAGCAGCTTTAACGCTGTTTGTGATTCTGGGTGTCACCTTAGTGCCGATAGTAGTTGACCAAACAATTCAACTTTTAAATAAAATTCCTGGTTTGTTAAGCAGCAGTCAAACAAATTTACAACAGTTTGAGGCGTTGGCTAGACAGCGGCGTTTGCCATTAGATTTGAGCGTTGTGAGTAATCAAATCAATGCCAGTATTCAGAATGTGGTGCAACAACTAGCCTCTAGTGCTGTGGGTGTGGCTGGGACGCTGCTATCAGGATTACTGAATATGGTGTTAATAGTCGTACTGGCATTTTACATGCTTTTGTATGGCGATCGCGTCTGGTCTGGTATGGTTAATCTCTTACCGGCTAACATTCGAGTCCCCTTAATTACATCTTTGCGTCTCAATTTCCACAACTTTTTCCTCAGCCAACTTTTGCTGGGGTTGTTTATGATAGTTTGTCTCACCCCGATTTTCTTGATTCTCCAGGTGCCGTTTGCTTTGTTGTTTGCCATACTTATTGGCATATCCGAACTAATTCCCTTTATTGGGGCATCTCTTGGTATCGGTTTGGTGACGATTTTGGTACTATTGCAAAGTTGGTCGCTAGCAATTCAAGTCGCAATAGCAGCGGTTTTGTTGCAGCAGGTTAAAGATAATTTGATAGCGCCGAAATTACTCGGCGATGTTATCGGACTTAATCCTATCTGGATTTTCGTTTCTATTTTGATGGGATTTGAAATTGCTGGGTTGTTGGGGACACTTGTTGCTGTGCCGATCGCAGGTACTATTAAAGGTACTTTCGATGCGATTAAAAACGGCAAGTCAACTGATTTTGGTTCAATTACTATTCCTCACCCACCGGATTAATGAGCGGAACTAGCCAAAACTTCTATTTCTAAAACCACCCGTTCTAATTCTTCAATACGTGCGTGACGCTGCGCGAACAAAACTTGGTTGGGGTCTGAATACCAATACATGTTTCCCCAGTAAAGAGTCCCTAATCCCCAATCCAAGCGTCCCTCGTTCAAGCATAATATTATTGAAAAGCACTTTACCTGAAAATGCTTTTCAATGCATCGGCGGTGGTGTCAATTTTCACAAAGCCTGGAACGAACAAATTACGTTAATACACATGATGTCACATTTGTACAGTGCAGAAGTTCTAGCATAAACAAAATGTAGATGAATTATTTCACAAACATTTACACAATTCAAATAAATAATATGAAATAAATGTCAGGTTTTCAATTATTGTTGTAGTTGATATTTTTTGAGGTAGTTAATTATGAGTACAGTAACCATAAAACAACGAATTAAATCTTTTGCAGAGAATTATTTACCCATCAAATTATTATATGCCATTGGACTAAAGCGCCCGGTAGTTCTTAATAGTTTGGGAATGGGATTTTTTCAAGAAACATCTACATGGCGTTTCGATCCAAAGCGTTGTCCGTGCGATCTATATTTTGTTGAATACATTCAAGAATTAAAAATTCATGGTAAAAATATCTTCCATTTTGGTACAGGAGAACATCATTTTATCGGTTTAGAAAATCAAAAGCTGACTGAACCAAATGAAATTATGGGAATTACAGCTTCAGCTTTAGAACAGCAGTCATATATCAAATTGGTTATTAAAGATAGTTCTCTCAGTAAGTTTTATAAAGTTCTTTTTGGAGATATATACACATTAACGACAAGAAACTTACCAATGTTTGATATTGTGACGCTTTTCCATTTATGCGAATTTTATATACCTCAAAATGCTCCTTTGGTAAATCAAAATGATGAATCGCTACTTCAGCTATTTTTAGATAAACTTAATCCCCAAGGACAGATTGTTTTCTACACGGGTTCCTTTGCATGGGGTACAGCTAAATCTGTTGTCGAATCATTTGTAGAAGCAGGTAAAATTCAAAAATCACACGAGTATAAAACTCTGTTATTTTATTCTAAAACAGAGAATTTTTAATTTTAACTGTGGACTGGGGATAGGTTCGACATGTATTGGTATTGGAACCCCAACCAAGTCTTAAAATAATTTCTTCCCCAGTCCCCAGTACAACGATTGTATTTTAAGTCAGGTGGATCGCGTCTACGCATCACCGGAACTACTCTTTGACTATCTCAACCAAATCTTCAATCAAAACATTGAAAGTCCGTGCCAATTTGAATAGCGCAGTGACATCTGCCATTGCCATTCCATCAGACAAGGCATAAGTTTTAATCGTGCCGTATGGGACTCCTGAACGTTCAGAAACTTCCTTGAGAGTCCATCCCTGTTTACCTGCAAACTCTCGAATACGTAACTTAACTAGTCCCATACTTGACAAACGCCGGCATTTCAACTTTAATATTTTTACAGATTTAAAAGCGAACTAGCTCGATAAAACCCACAAAGACCTAATTAACCAATCATTGTGAGCATCTAGTGATGATAACACCGTATGACTACAAGCACATCAACTATTCAACCACATCAAACAAATCTTCTAGCAAAACATTAAATGTAGAAGCCAACTTTTTTAAGGCAGTCAGGTCAACAGTTGCTCTTTCTGGCAGACGTGCGTAAGTTTTAATCGTACCGTATGGGACTCCAGAGCGATCGGCTAATTCCTTAAGCGTCCAGCCTTCTTTATCTGTAAACTCTTTAATTCTTAACCTGACCATTCCCATACTTGACAACCGCCTAAGTCTCAGCTTTAATCTAGTATATATTAAAAGCGATCGCCCCCGTCTTGCAAACTAAAGCGATCGCTAAGATAAAAACCCAGTGTGAGCAAATAAACCACTTTCGCGAGCGTCTATTAAACCACTTTCGAAACTCGCCTATTTAATCAGATGAGTATCTACCTATGATAACACCGCAGTCAGAATCCGAGTCAGTTAATCCATTAGCAAGATTTGTTACAGAAGAAGCGATCGCTCTACTCTTAAATATCAAAGTCGAGCAAATCAAAGATATTCGCTTGTGGCGATATGTAATTCTGGTAATAGCCCAAGGAAAGACACGATTTGTTAGTTACGCCGACTTGCCACCAATTATAGAAGCCGAAGCGCCAAAAACTCAAGATTTTCTTTGCTGGCGCAAGCGTTGGAAGAAAAGCGAAACCAAAAAAGCACCAGATTTTTGGTTTAAATTCTATCAGCAGAAATTCATGCAAGCCGTTTCTGTCGCTCAACTCCGCACTTGGGGAGAATTGATAGGCTTAATAAAGAGTGCCCTTTCTCAAACAGATATAGAGTCCTTACGGAGTGATTATCTCCAAGTTAAACAAACCCTTGTGTCTGTTTCGTCATCTACGAGTGCATCTCAACCCCTTAACAGGCAACAATAATTAACTGTAGAAAATAAATTTATGTATGAATATTAACAATTTTGTACTGAGAAAAAACTGAGAAATTTGTTAAATCCTGATTTAAATTTTTAATTTTAAATTTTAAATTGCTTCATAGCGTTTCGTTGCGAAAAGGCGCCGGAATTGTGACGTTTAAGCTAGAATTGTTAAAGGTTCTTTACAGAGTTTGCATACAATTCCTAATTCTGTTAGTTCATCTCAGTATTTATTACAAGTAAGTCTGAAAATTTCCTCTATAGTTCACAGAACTCCCTCTTTTATGACGCTTCCAATCCGTAACGTCGCCATTATTGCCCACGTAGACCACGGCAAAACAACCCTCGTTGATGCACTCCTCAAACAATCCGGCATTTTCCGCGAAGGCGAAGACGTTCCGGATTGCGTTATGGACTCTAACGCTCTTGAAAGAGAGCGAGGTATCACTATTCTTTCTAAAAATACAGCGGTACACTACAAAGACACGCTGATCAATATTGTTGACACTCCCGGACACGCTGACTTTGGTGGTGAAGTCGAACGCGTACTTGGTATGGTTGACGGGTGTCTTTTGATTGTCGATGCCAACGAAGGTCCCATGCCCCAAACGCGCTTCGTGCTGAAGAAAGCTTTGGAAAAAGGTCTGCGTCCCATTGTTATTATCAATAAAATCGACCGTGGTCAAACTGACCCCCACGTTGCTGTTGATAAAGTATTGGATCTGTTCTTGGAATTAGGAGCAGATGAAGACCAGTGTGATTTTACCTATCTGTTTGCCTCCGGTATGGGAGGTTTTGCCAAGGAAAGCTTGGAAGCAGAATCGGTAGATATGCAACCTTTATTTAATGCGATTCTGCAACATGTTCCACCACCAGTCGGAGATCCTGCCAAGCCTTTACAATTGCAAGTCACAACCCTAGATTATTCAGAATATCTCGGACGGATTGTCATTGGCAGAATTCACAATGGTACCATCCGCCAAGGGCAGCAAGCCGCTTTAATAACAGAAGATGGTACAATTGTCAAGGGTAAAATTACCAAGTTGATGGGCTTTGAAGGGCTGAAGCGCGTAGACATGGAAGAAGCAACCGCAGGTTATATTGTGGCGGTGGCTGGTTTCGCTGATGCTTATATTGGGGAAACGATTACTGACCCCAATGAACCGCAAGCTTTACCACTAATTAAAGTCGATGAACCAACCTTGCAAATGGCGTTCTGGGTCAATGATTCACCCTTTGCTGGTCAAGAAGGTAAGTTGGTGACTTCCCGACAAATACGCGATCGCCTATTCCGCGAACTTGAAACCAACGTTGCTTTGCGCGTCGAAGAAACAGATTCCCCTGATAAATTCTTAGTTTCCGGTCGTGGTGAACTTCACCTGGGTATCTTAATCGAAACCATGCGTAGAGAAGGTTTTGAATTTCAAGTATCTCAGCCACAGGTAATTTACCGCGAAGTCAACGGACAACCTTGCGAACCCTTTGAACTTTTGGTGTTAGACATTCCTGCTGATGGTGTTGGTAGCTGTATTGAACGGCTGGGACAACGCAAAGGCGAAATGCAAGATATGCAACCAGGTAGTGGCGATCGCACCCAACTAGAGTTTGTCATTCCCGCCCGTGGTTTGATTGGTTTCCGGGGTGAATTCATGCGGATGACTCGTGGCGAAGGCATCATGAATCACAGTTTCTTAGACTACCGTCAACTCAGTGGCGACATTGAAGCCCGTAA
>JBPCQW010000381.1:0-19394 GCA_050997715.1 Hassallia sp. | reverse complement strand
CGCATACTCGTTGTCTGCTTATAAATGCTAACGCCTCAAATACCCGTTGCCACACCCCACTTTTGCCCCATCGACTGAACCGGGTGTGTACGACTCGGAAGTCCCCAAACCGTTCAGGTAAGTCCCGCCACGGGATGCCGGCTCGATAGCGATACAACACCGCTTCCAGGAACAGCCGATTATCTTTGGCTGTCCCACCGACATAACCCTCTCGTCCTGGTAACAGGTCTTTGATCCTTTCCCACTGGTCATCCCGTAGGGCATAACGACGGCTTGTCATGGCGATCAAATCCTTTTAGTTGGGTCGATTCCTACTTTATCTTTCTTTACATTAACTGATGACACGCCCTAATAGTCATTGGTCAACAGTCAACAGTTAAAGTATTTTTAGACTATAGACATTAGACTAATGACCGTTAACTTATAGAGCGTTGGCTGGTAGTACATTGTAACTACCAAATATTTTTAAGACTTCTGCGTGAGTGCTTAATTCAGCTAAAGCAGATTGCATTTTTGGCTCGGTGGAATCAACTTCTAAATCAATAAAAAACAAGTATTCTCCGAGCGATCGCTTCGTGGGGCGAGACTCAATTTTACTAAGGTTAATATTAAGTTCGGCAAATATTTGTAGGGGTTTGACCAGACAACCCGGTGTATTAGCAGGCATACTGAAAGCCAGAGACGTATGACTAGCACTTGCAGAAGGTATTCGGTAAAGTGTGTCTACTTCAGTTTGACTTACTACCAAAAAGCGAGTACAGTTTTCTGGATAGTCGTTAATTCCCCTAGCTAGTATCGGCAAGTTGTACAATTGCGCGGCTCTACTAGAGGAAATTACCGCCGCTTTTTTGTCGTGTTCTAAGCGTTGTAGCGGCTCGGTTGTAGAATTAGTGGGAATCAACTGCACATTGGGCAGAAACTTTTCCAACCATCGCTGACATTGCGCTAAAGCTTGCGGGTGAGAAGAAACTATTTTAATGTTATTTAAGCTACTAGCGGCGGAAATCAACGCATGAGCAATCGGCATTACCAACGCCATTTGAATTCGCAAAGTTTCCAGTTGCCATAACGAATCCAGCGTCATTGTCACGCTTCCTTCAATTGAATTTTCAACAGGCACTACAGCTAACTGTGCATTACCTTGAACAACAGCTTGGAGTGACTGGGCAATGCTGGGATAAGGACACAAGTTAGCTTCAATTCCCTTGTTTTGTGCCAACCAGTTGAGATAAAAAAGAGCCGCTTGTTCTGCGTAAGTGCCAGGAGGTCCTAAATGTGCAATCAATTGAGTCATCACCTTCAGGCTTTAGTTGACGCTTATATTCATAACAGATAACAAGGGCAGCTGAAACTATTGAATCACAAAAAGCTCAAAATAACCCAAAAATGATTTATGACTCAAGCCCAAGTCGAACCCAAACTATACAGCTTCGATGAATTTATAAGTTGGTATCCCGAAAATTCAAAAGTCCGGTACGAACTGCACGATGGAGTAATTATCGAAATGCCCAAGCCAAAGGGAAAACATTCAAATCTAACAGGTTCCCTTATCGAGCAACTATTGATAGTTATCAGGCAGAGTGGCTCTGGCGGCATCTGGACTATTCCCAGAGAATCGATCATCAAACCCAAACGGGAAAAATCAGGTTATGAGCCGGATATCATCGTTTTGAACAAAGAAGTTCTTGGCGCAGAACCCCGGTGGGAAAGCGAATCGATTATCCAAAATCCTGATTCGGTCAAATTAATCGTCGAGGTTGTTTCAACTAATTGGCGTGACGATTACTACGATAAACTTCGAGATTATGAGGAAATGGGCATCGAGGAATATTGGATTATCGATTATGCAGCATTGGGGGCAAGAAAGTTTATCGGCAACCCCAAGCAACCTACAATTTTTGTTTGTAACTTGGTTGATGGAGAATATCAGATGACTCCATTTACAGGAAATACTCCAATTGTTTCCCCAACTTTCCCCCAATTCAACTTGACCGCACAGCAAATTTTCGATTTGGCTTCGTAGTAGGTTGAGAATAAAATCTCAATTGTTTGTATGAATAAAGCTCAGTATTTTCTGAGAAAAAATCGATAACTATAACTGGGGTTAGATGTAGAAAGACAACAGTGAAAGATATACTAAAATGGCGTAGATAATCCGCGATCGCACGTAAAGCTGGAAGTATTACTCATAAAAAGTTAATTAAGCAGCTTTGTAATTAGTTATTTGTTCGGATAAAAATTTAAAATTATTCTAGTATACGCAGTTTGGTTTGCTCATGGCTACTAGGTTTACTGCCTCTTTATCGGTTGAAATCGCTGTTCCAGAGCAGCCCATCCCCATTCAACACTACTTGCGTCAACCGCAACGCTTGGTTAATGCTTTAGTTGACCCCACTCGCATTCAGCAACTTTCTGAAGAAGTATTTCGCTTGAAAATGCGCCCGCTGACTTTTATGACACTCAGTATTCAACCGACTGTAGACATGAGAGTTTGGGCAGAATCAAATGGAACTATTTGTTTGCGATCGGTAGGTTGTCAAATTCTGGGTGTTGAATATATTAACCAACGTTTTGCTCTAAATTTAAAAGGATATTTGTCTCCTCACGAGCGCTCATCTGACACTCTCTTAAAAGGAAAAGCCGATTTAGAGGTGCAGGTTGATTTGCCACCGCCATTATCCTTCATGCCGACATCAATTTTAGAAGCTACCGGAAATGGTTTATTAAAAAGTGTTTTGATGACAGTTAAGCAAAGATTGTTACATCAATTATTGGCGGATTACCGTCGTTGGGTAATATCGCAGACTAAGGAAATAGAAATTGATGATAATAGTACTAAATTACCTATACTTGGTGCTGAGTAATTTTTAGACTTGGGCAGAGTAATTGTTGACTGTTAAGCGTCAATTAACAACCAACAATTAACTCTTTACTCAAAGCTGAATTTGGCAAGGACGAAATGACAGACGATGCAGTGGTGAAGCACCGTAATGTTGCAGCGCGGTTAGATGTCGCTGGCTGCCATAACCCTTGTTTTGTTCTAGGTCGTACATAGGGTATTTTGATGCCAGACGCACCACCAAATCGTCACGCCACACTTTGGCAACAATACTAGCAGAGGCAATGGTAAGCGATCGCTCGTCACCTTTGACTATTGTTTGTTGCGGCATTAACAAGCCTTTTACCAACTGATTGCCATCAATTAAGCAAAGTGTAGGCTGTACCTTTAGCTTCAACACGGAACGCTTCATCGCTAAAAGCGTTGCCTGCAAAATGTTGATAGAGTCAATTTCGGCTATTGTTGCAAAACCGATTTTCCAGTCTATCGCTAACGCACAAATTTGCTGCGCTAACTGAATTCTTCGAGAACTAGACAGCTTTTTACTATCTTTAATTTTAGCCGCCATCAGAACGGGCATTGCGCTTTCTGGTAAGATAACTGCTGCCGCAACTACAGGACCAAATAGCGCACCCCGTCCCACTTCATCTACACCTGCAATCAACCCTTGAATGTCTGAATAGCCAGACAATTCCAGCCAAATCGATTCTCCTGGAGATGTTGGCAATCCCAGAGAAGCGACAGCTTGCTTTTTCTGTACCATTACGAAACTTAACTTTTACCCATCGTTAGACGCATCAAGATCCATAGAACCCCGACGACGACGACGACGTTTATCAACAGGGGCACTGTTAGCTTCAGTTTCATCCACAATCGCGGCAAAACCCGATGGCTCAGTTACATTCTCAGTAAACAATTCCAGTTGTGGTTCTGGTTGTGGTTCTAGTTCTGGTTCTGGTTGTGGTTCTACTTTTGGCTCAACCTTCTTAATTGGAGTTACTCCAATACTTACTCTTTCTGGAATACTTACTCTTTCTGGAACAGTTGATTCGGAAATACTTACTCTTTCCGGAGTGCTAACTTCTGAGGTAAATTCAGGTGGTGTAGTTGGAGTTTGTCCTGGTGGAGTGACGTTAATAATCACAGACTTGGGATTTTTGACTTCCCGATTCAAGCGCACTAAAGGAGAAATTCCCATCAAAGCGAAAACATCCTGTTCATCAGATGTCATTTCTACAGAAACAATCTCCGGTGGTTCTACCACTGGTTTGACTGGTTCACCCTTAGTGATTTTTATCCGCTCTGTTCTATCAGTCCAAGGAGCTTTGTTAATGCTGGGTAAGGATATTTCTGAAGCTCCTGGTGGTTCGGGTTCACCATCTATTTCTAAGTCTGGATCGTTGACAAATGAGAGCGGATTGCTAATAACTCGTGGCTCTTCTTTGCCGTTCCCCCCATTTATACTAATCCGACGACGCCTGCGAACACCACCACCACGCTTGTTATCTCCTATCTCTTGATAGCTGGGATGATTTAGATTCATCGGATTCAATTCCGAGTCAGCATCTAATCCTTCATTAAATCCCTCGTAGCTTTCCCGTCGTTCTGCTACGCTGGTTGCTGGTAAACGCGGTTCTCTATGGGGCAAAGATACAAAACGCTCTGGTACTTCTGCTGGTGTTGGCAATCTGTTTTCAGTTTCTCCCGGCAGATGTACTATGTGCCCTAAACCGCCACAGGTAGGACAAGTTTGACCAAACAATTCATAGATGTTTTGCCCTTGACGTTTGCGGGTAAGTTCTACTAAGCCTAGTTCGGTTAGTTGAGCAATTTGAGGACGAGCTTTATCTGCTTTGAGAGCTTTGTTAAAATGTTCTAGAACTTGCAATTGATCGCGTCGCGATTCCATATCAATAAAATCGACGACTATCACCCCAGCAACATTTCGCAGACGTAGCTGGCGAGCAATTTCGGTTGCGGATTCGCAGTTCGTCCACAAAACGGTTTCTCTAGCTGTTGCCGATCGCGTAAATGAACCTGAGTTGACATCTATCACCGTTAATGCTTCTGTTGGCTCGATGATGATGTAACCGCCAGAAGGTAAATCTACTCTTGGTTTGAGAGCTTCCCGAATTGCGGCATTAATCCGGAAGTATTCTAATATCCCAGAGCGATCGCGATGATGGTCAATCAACAACCCTTGTGGTGTTTGCCCACCACTCCAGTTCTGCAAGTACTGCTTCACCCGCTTCAAACCAGTACTCGAATCTACCACAATCCGATTCACATCCCCGCCATACATATCTCGCAGTACGCGCTGAATAAAATCATCGTCTCGATTAAGCAGTGCTGGTGCGCGGGTAGATTGAGCTTCTTGTTGAATTGTTTCCCACTGCTTTTGCAGTACTTCTAAATCTTCGATAATCGCTTCTTCTGGCTTACCTTCGGCTTCGGTGCGAACTAACAAACCCATTCCTGCGGGTTTAATTAAAATCGCCAATGCCCGTAAGCGGTTGCGCTCGCTTTCACTCTTAATCCGACGAGATAAATTTACGCCTCGTCCATAAGGCATCAGTACTACATACCGTCCCGGCAAGGTGATATTACCTGTGAGCCTCGGTCCTTTAGTCCCTGTTGGCTCTTTCATTACTTGCACCAACACTTTTTGCTGCGGTGTCAGTAGTTCTGTAATTGCCGCTGCGGTACGCTTCAGCTTTAATGGTCCTAAATCAGTTACATGAATAAAGCCGTTACGCTCTGGATCTCCTATATTTACAAAAGCCGCATCTATCCCAGGTAATACATTTTCTACCACCCCTAAATAAATATCACCTATTTGGTGATGACCGGTGGCAACTACGAGTTCTTGTATTTGATCTTCGGAAAATACCGCAGCAATTTGATGCTGTTCCGCGATTATAATTTGTTTTGGCATTCAATTTCCTCGAAAATTGGCAGCACAAATAGTTCTGGAATCGGGTTATACCTCTGTCCTCTGCCAGCCCAAAAATGCGCTGCTGATAATAAATATTGTGAATTTCGGCTCAAAGTTAAAGAGCGATTGACTAGGGAGTTGCGTTTACACGCTTGATTATTCCAGAACGGCAGCATATTGTTGTAAGCAATTAAATCAACCGTCCGTGGTTGATTTTTGATGCATAGCCATTACCACCTGGGGATTAGGCGTTCAGCAATTGTTTGAAAAAGCATAGAGTCAGAGCTGCTGACAAAGGCTGTTATTGATTGCTGATTCTTTTCGCGAATAGCTATAAAAGAGTGTCTTCTTTAATCTGCCTCAGCAAGTCTGGGATAAAATCCTAGAAGTTGCACTTCTTTTATCTTTCCTTTCGCCCCCGGATTATCAGGGTAGTGAACCAAATCGCTCAATGCAGCGCCAGAAATTCTCTTCATCTAATTCTAACGCAACCTTGCTAAAAATCAATTCCCACGATCTACTATCTAAGGGCAACTACTAGCAAGTTGCACTCCCGAATGGGATTATACTCCCAAAATTAGTTGATTTCGGTGGATATGCAGCAATTGAAATTCTACACTTGCCACTTGTTCTAGCATAAACAGGATTTGTTCAGGACGCAATAGCGTACCATCATTCCGACAGCTACCCACATAACGCAGGATACTTATAGATTCTCCTAGTTGCGTTTTAGTTTCTAATAATTCGATGTCGAATAGGCGATCGCGCAGATTTATCACATGAGTCTTGCCTGACTTAGTTTTTTGCTCGTACCAAATCTCATTTGTTGTTTTGATTGTATCAATTGACTCTTGCCATTTTGCCGATGGCATCTCTTCAAAAGCAGCTACGGTGATCAAATACTCCGCAGCCTCCAAAAGTTGGGTAGCCGCACTTGCTTTTAAATCAAGTTCTTCCACATTATATATTGGTATGCCTGTGGGCAAAGCATCAGCTAACTGTTGGCGGAAAGCCTCTGCTTCAACTACTTGATTTAACTCAAAATCGACAATTTCACCACTACTGCTGGCTCCCAATGCCAAGGCATTTGCTAAAGAAATGCGCGGCATCGGATGAAAACCACCAGTAAAAGAAATTGGCAATCCCGCACGTCGCAACGCTCTATCAAACAAACGGAGTAAATCCAAGTGGCTTACTAAAGCCATATCACCCTGCTTGCCAAAGCGAACGCGCAGCCGTTGTGCCTTAGTGGTGTTGGGAACAAACTCCCCAGCAAATTCCGGGATTTGCGGTGGAGCTATTACAATATTATGTCCGAAATCGGTGCCGCAAACGCCACAATGAGAACAACCATCAAAAGAACAGTCAGGAACAATTGCAGCATCTATTGCACGTTGCAAATCTTCCTTCAGCCACTTTTTGTCAATTCCCGTGTCGATGTGGTCCCAAGGTAGGGGGGCGTCGAGGGAGGGGGGGAAGGGGGGAAGCGTGGTGGATGAGGAAGCAAATTCTTCCTTGTCCCCGTTGTCCCCTTGTCCCCTTGTCCCCTCGTCTTCCTTGTCCCCAAACAAATTCCATTCGCCGTTTTCGACTTGACGGTATTTCCACATTTTACCGGCTTCGGCGATCGCAAGTCCCCAAGCTTGATAAGCTTGCTCTACATTGTCATACCAGGAATCCATTCCGGCACCTAATTCCCAAGCACGACGCACTACTTTAGATAAAGTGCGATCGCCTCGTCCAATAAAATCCTCCATTGCCGAAATTCGCACATCGGTGAAGTTCACCTTGACTGCTTTCATTCGGCGAAATTCTTGACGTAGTAAATTTTGCTTGCGCTTAAATTCTGCGGTAGAAACTGAATGCCATTGAAATGGCGTATGCGGCTTAGGGGTAAAGTTAGAAATTGTCAAGTTAAAATTTAAAGTTTTTCTTCCTTTTTCCCAACATTCTCGCTTTAGCCAGCTTACTGTTTCCGCTATGCCTATAACATCGGCATCGGTTTCACCCGGTAAGCCAATCATAAAGTATAGCTTGATTTTATTCCAACCTTGCTCACTCGCTGTTTTCACACCGCGCAGCAGTTCTTCGTTAGTCAAACCTTTATTCACAATGTCCCGCATTCGCTGGGTTCCCGCTTCTGGGGCAAAGGTTAGACCGCCTTTGCGGGTACCACCAAGGATGTTGGCAATATTTTCATCAAATCTGTCTACCCGTTGGCTTGGTAGAGTCAAAGAAATATTCTCATTTTTTAAGCGATTTTTGATTTCCATCCCGACCGCTGGCAGGGACAAATAATCGGAACAACTCAAGGATAAAAGAGAAAACTCATTATAACCAGTTTCCCGCATTCCTTTGGTTATTGCTTCTACCACTTTTTCTGGTTCTACATCCCGTGCTGGTCGGGTAAGCATTCCTGGTTGACAAAAGCGACAGCCACGAGTACAACCGCGCCGAATTTCAATTGTCAGGCGATCATGGACCGTTTCCATATAAGGAACCAGCCCAGTAGAATATGCGGGTATGGGAGTTGCCACCCGTCGCAAAATTCGTTTTGGCACATCTGGGCGCGAAGGATGAACTGAGCCATCCTCTGCCATGTCGTAAAATTGGGGAACATATACCCCCGGTATTTGCCCTAAGTCTAGCAATAACTCATCTCGACTTAAGCAAGATGCTTTACCTTCTGCCAATACCAAGTTAATTTCTGGTAGTAGTTCTTCGCCATCGCCCAAGGCAATAAAATCGAAGAAGTCAGCGTAAGGTTCCGGATTCGATGTTGCTGTTTGTCCCCCAGCGAAAATTAAAGGATAATTTCCCTCTAACCTTTCAAGCCATGTGAGGGGAATGCCAGCCAAATCCAACATTTCTAGGATATTAGTTGCCCCCAGTTCATAACTGAGGCTAAAACCGAGAATGTCGAATTCAGTTAGCGATCGCTTTGATTCTACTGCAAACAGCGGTGTATGCGTTGCCCGTAGTTTAGCTGCCAGGTCTGGTGCTGGTAGGTAAGCGCGATCGCATAACGATCGCGGCTGGGCATTCAAAATGTTATAGAGGATGATATGACCTAAGTTCGATGCGCCGACTTCATACACTTCTGGATAAGTTAATACCCAACGTGTTGTTGCCGTATCCCAAGGCTTATGTACTGCACCCAGTTCGTTACCGAGATAACGAGCTGGCTTTAAAATATCCGATGTAATTAATTTTTCAACTGGAACAGCCACTGTGCTATCTTCTAGCTACTTGAATTCTTATGCTCTCACCTCCAACCTTAGCATTGATTAGGTTTCTCAACATCGCTTGTTTGAAATTAAAACTGTTTTACATCAATGGGTAGATGTGGAGTGGAATTTTTTACCCGCATATATCTGTTGTCTAACCTCACCTTCAGCATTCCCCTTTCAAATTAAGTCAGACTGCGGACACTTCAGCTGTGCCTTCCAGTATTTCAAAAACTTCATCAAGTTGCGTTAATTCAAATATAATTTTTATTGCCGGTGAAACACCACAAAGGCTAAAACGCCGTCCCAAACTTTGAGCCAGCTTCAGCGCCGAAACCAAAGCTATCAAACCGGCGCTGTCTAAAGATTCCACTGCGGCTAAATCTACAACCAAAATAGAAATATCATTTTGTGTCAAGGCTGCTGTCAAGTCTCGCTCCAATTCTAAGGCGTTTGCGGCGTTTAAACAGTTTTGGGGACGAATAACAACAATTTTTGGAGATTCTTCTAGTATGGCTTGCATTGTTAGATCCTATTAAAATTATTCAGCTGTAAAGATAGATGTATTTGACCATAATCTGTTTTCTTTTACATCGACCATTCGTATTACGTCTCTTTGCTGAATCTTTATTACCAGAGCCTATATGTTTAAAGATTGTCAGAACTTAAGAAAAAACAGTATTTAAATATACATTTTTTTTAGTTTACTTAAAAAATAATCAACATAGACAGCCTTAGGGTAGATGACTCATCTGTCGTTATGTTTATATACCTTTGTCAACCAATGAGTCAAACTGATTGAAGCAAGATTCAATTAGCTCTGTGTGTCTGTTTTACCATTGGTAGATGCCTGATTGAATGGCAAACCATCTATCCGATAGAATTGTGATTTAGATCACAGGTATATACATATCTGGATCACTTTTCATCCCAGACAATACCTTGGATAATTGGTAACAATTGTAATTGGTTTATTGTATATGAAAACTCCGTACGTTATTCGTCAATTAGTAGAAAGAGCGCTTTTTATTAAAAAATTAACTCCAGAAATTGAAAACGAAATCAATTTAGAACTAACTCAAATGGGTTACATTTCTGATGTTGATTATGAAGCTTTAGAACTCTTAATGGCAGAGATGGATGCAGGTAGAATTAAGTTGGTTCCTACCCTTGAATATTAATTTAAATTAAGAATTTTAAATAATTATTGAATGCAGGAAATTAATGTATATTTGTTAAGTAAATTATCTTTATTTATAGATACTTTTGTAGTAAAGGTAGTACAGAAATAGTGGCAATAAGACTACTGCGATTTTTCTACTAAGTACACAAGATCGTTTTTTGACATAACTTAAACTGTGAAAATAGCGCTTCGACATTTTCATGATTTTAGTAGTTAATTGCCATGCAGAATATTATTCACTTTTAGGCGATCGCCAGCGCAGAGAATTATGCAACGTGAGAAAAAATTCCTCTAATCTTTATTTTCTTTCTGCGCTTGCCAAATTTGTTGCAAAAATTGATTGAGTTGCTGTTTAGCATCTGAATCAAGCTCGTGTTTCGGTTCTTTGGCGAAAATTTGGCTCAACAGTGTAATTACTTCTGTATCTAAAGCGGGTTGAAATAAGTTTATTGACCAAAGCAGGTCAGAAGCATCTCGCAGGTCAGTTATTAGCGGTGGTTCTTGGATGAAAGCAACTAACAGCAAAGGACGCACCCAGCACAACTTGCGGGAAACGACAACTTGAATTACTTCTGCATACAGGCGTTTTGTGTCATGCTCTAAAGACACAATTTGTCCCGATTGAAATTGGTTAATGTCCATAATTACGTTACAAGGGTAGCGGCAACGATTGTATTGCGGCTTTCTTCATTTTAAGAGCGTGAAAGTATGGTATCCTAAGAAAACGCTGCAAGAATGGTGAGTTATCAGACTTGGTAAGAATCCGATGTAATTATGAAACCTAAGCAGCAAAAGTTTTTCATGACCATTTATTTGTGGTTGTATAAGATAGAATAGGCAAATAACTGTTAAGCGATCGCTCAACAGAGACTTTGTAGTAGATAAACCAGAAAAGAGTTTCATAGCCGTGTCAGTCGAAACCATTCAGAAGCCTTCAACAATCCGTAAACTTGCACCTCGGTATCGCGTTTTGCTCCATAACGATGACTTCAACCCGATGGAGCATGTGGTGCAGGTGCTAATAACCACAGTGCCGAACCTTACCCAGCCCCAAGCTGTCAGTATCATGATGGAAGCTCATACGAATGGGCTAGCTTTAGTTATTACTTGTGCCCAAGAACACGCTGAGTTCTATTGCGAAACCTTGAAAAGTCATGGTTTGAGCAGCACAATTGAACCTGACGAATAACAATCAACAGGTAAAAAATTTTTGAAAATTAATTTTATTCGTGTGTCTCAATACCCTGCCCCTGTTCGGCTGGGTATATTTATTTTGGCATTGTTGTTGCTCTGGTTGCCAATAGCAGCACCAATTCGCTTATTAGTGCGCGATGACAATTTGGTAACTATTTTGACAATGCCATTGCTGTATGTCGAGTTTATCTTGCTACTGCGGTTTTGGGGTAAAAAACTTTACAAGCAAGCCCAGATACTTAGGCATTATGGTTTAGAAAGAACACCGCAGAATGCAATAGATTTGCTGCGTGGCTTGGCTATTGGACTAATTAATATTTTGATTTTATTTGGGGTAGAAGGAATGCTGGGCTGGCTAGTGTGGCAAAAACCCAGTATTTTTTTATTGAGAGTTATTTTAGAAGGGTTGATTGTTGCCTTGGCTTATGGGTTTGCTGAGGAATTATTATTTCGGGGATGGCTGTTTGATGAGTTGCAGCGCGATTACAATCCTCATGTGGTAGTTTGGACAACTGCGGTTATTTTTGCTGTCACCCACTTTATTAAACCACTGCCAGAAATTATTCGCACATCGCCGCAATTTTTCGGATTATTGCTGCTGGCGTTATTTTTGGTTTGGGCAAAACGCTTGCGTAGAGGGCGTTTGGGCTTATCGATAGGACTTCACGCTGGTTTAATTTGGGGTTATTACATTATCAATGTTGGGCAATTAACCAAATATTCTGGTGCGGTTCCTGATTGGGTTACTGGTGTGAATCAAAATCCCTTAGCTGGGTTGATGGGGTTGGTGTTGTTGGGTGTGTTGGCTTTGTGGATGGGGAGGAAATCGAGAGCGATCGCTCTGACGAGATAATAAACGTAGTAAGCGCTTTAGCGCTTAATTTAAGGCACACACGAGTGCCTACTACAAGCCTCAATTTCAATTCTATCTGTGACACGCAGCTTTAGTGCTGACAGCTATAAATTTACATGTTCTTCTCTACCCAAAGACAGATTCTGATTTACATTAAATCTTACGTGTAGCAAAAGCCTTTCAACAAACAGCCAGGATGCCTATCACAAAACCTTTTTACCACTTTTAATCTTGACTGATTGCTTGAGCAACTTGCATAGCAATTTACTCCCTTTAGCGTAGCTAAAACAAGAATGCTGGATATAATGCAAACTTTCAATTCCTCCGATCGCATGAGGCATTGAATTCGGGAATGGGCAACAATGACAGTGTAGAAGTTAAATAAGCGGCTGCAAATCAAGATGTACCTTGAGTATCTGTGCCGAACACTTATTAAATAGCTTCTAAAAATTTGGGAGGGAATTAACTATGAGAATTAAATCTTTAGCTGCGGTAGCTTTATTAAGCGCTATATCTCTAGGTGCTTCCGTTCCCGCTAAAGCTGCAAACCCTGCTGATGTACAGCGTTTGCTAAAAACCGGAGAATGTCTCAAGTGTGATTTAAGCGGTGCAAACCTTAAAGGTGCTCACTTGATTGGTGCAGATTTGCGGAATGCTAATTTGAAAGGTGCCAACTTACAAAATGCCAACTTAGAAGGTGCTGATTTAACTGGCGCGAATTTACAGTCTGCTAATCTAAAAGAAGCATTCGTAAATAGCACCACTTTAAACAATGCAAATCTTAGCAACGCTAATCTTAGCAATGCTACCTTATATAGTGCCGAGTTAGAAGGCGCTACTTTAATCGGCGCAAATTTAAGCGGTACTGATGTATTTAATACCAATATCGGTATAGGTGGTGGCGAGTAATGCTAATTTGGGTGATTAGCGAGAAGCCTACCCTAGAGACGTTCCAGTGGAACGTCTGTACCCCACCTGCTAACTCTTACTCCCCAGTAATAGACAATTCATCAATCCAAATTCTTGGACAAACACCTCCGGGTGTCAATTCTGGTTCTTTCTCAACATAAATAATTGACTTGAGAACTTCGAGAAAATCCCCTGCAACTGTTGCAGACTCGATACTAGTTTTCACACCCTTATTAACTAACCAACCATCAAACGGTAGTGAGAAAGAGCCTTGTAAGGATTTAACTCCCGCGTGTAAAGCTTGCAAATCATCAATGAGAATGACATTTTCCGCAGTTTCTAAGCTGTATTCTTGCTCCGAATTAGCGGCTGCAAATACATGGTAAAAGTTAGGACTGACGCTAACTTTTGCACCGATACTTGCATTACCTGTCAGATTGGCGTTCATTCTTTTAGCAGTACCAGCACTGTGCAAAAAGCCTGTTAAAACGCCATTTTCAATCAGTGAAACTCGACGGGTAGGAGTTCCTTCCCCATCAAAAGCTTCCGCACCAATGTTAGCTGAATGCAACGCATCATCGCATACAGAAAGCAACGGGGAAGCAATTTGATTTCCTAAAGAATCAGGTTTAGATAAACTTTGGTTGTCGAGAATACTTTGAGCGTTGAATAAGTTAGAAAAAGCACCGAGTAAACTTAAAAAAGCTTCTGGTGAGAAAACTACTCGATATTTACCAGTTGTTACTTTTTCATAGTTCAAATGGCTAATTGTTTTATCTGCGGTTTCTTTAATGCAACCATTGATGTCTAGGTTATCTAAACTATGGTTAACTCTAAAAGCACCAGCACTACGCGGTTTTTTACCTTCTTCTTCGGTTTTGCTGTAAAGATATATCGATGCTAAAGAGTGAGATTCGGTTCTAATTGCACCATTGCTGTTGAGATAGAACCTGTCAATATCTCTTTGGGCTAAACCGTTATAAGGTACTCCTTTAATAGCCGGATGAACTGCTAAGAGTTCTTTTTCGGCGACAATCAGGCTTTCTATTAGTTGGGAAACAGGTGCTTGATTCGCTTTCTCACTTTTATTATTGTCGATCTTGATAGTCGCTTCTGGACTAAAATCGGGGACATTTTCCTTCACACCGAAGAAACTAGCTTCGTAAGCGGTTTTTAAAGCTAATTCCAGTCCTTTTGCATCTACATCTGTGGTGCTGGTGACACCCATTGTGTTGTCTTCGTTCCAAACGCGAACGGTCACACCAGAGCGATTTGAAGCTTTGACTTGTTTTGGCTCACCTTGATCCACTTGTACGCTGGTTTCATCTACAGTTGAGCCGTAAATGTCAAATTTATTAATGCCAAGTTTGTTAGCAGTTTCCTTGGCTGAAGTTGCAATTTCGTTGATATTCGGCATAGTCGATTTTGGATTCCAAATTACAAAGGCTTGGGAAATTTTGAATATTTTGTAGTGAGCGCTTTAGCGCTTAATAAAGCACTAAAGTGCTTACTACGTAGAGAGGTTAGCGTCCGCCTACGGTGATAGAATCAACTTTGATGTGGGGTTGTCCGACTGTGGTGTAAATGCTGCCACTGACGGAGCCACAAAAACCTGCGGCTAATGATAAATCTTGGGAACACATGGAAATTTTATTCATAATTTCCTTTGCTTCACCGATGAGGATGGCTCCTTTTAATGGCTTGGTAATTTTGCCATTTTCTATTAGATAAGCTTCGTCTACACCAAAGTTAAATTGTCCTGTGGCACCGACGCTACCACCACCCATTTTTTTACAGTAAATGCCTTTGTCAATTGAGGCAAATAAATCTTCTGTGCTGTGTTCACCAGTTGCTATATAAGTATTTCGCATCCGACTAGCAGCTGCATAGGTGTAATTTTGACGGCGCCCGCTGCCGGTTCTGGGGTGTCCGGTGCGCGATGAACCTGTTCTATCTGCTAAGAAGTTCTTTAAAACGCCTTTTTCAATTAATAGCGTTCTTTGTGCGGGCATTCCTTCGTCGTCCATGTCAATTGTGCCGAAGGCGTTTTCTGAACGTCCTTCATCCCATGCTGTTAAACTTTCGTGGGCGATTTTTTCGCCTTTTTTGTCAGCAAAGGGTGTGGTCTTGCGTTCAATTTGCGTGGTTTCTAAGAGGTGTCCGCAGGCTTCGTGGAAAATTACCCCGCCAAAGTGGTTCGCCATGATGATGGGGTATGTGCCGGATTCTACGTAGTCGGCGTAAAGCATTTTCCCGGCTGATTCGGCTATCTGCTCGGCAGATTGTTGGTAATCCCAGGTTCTTAGGAAGTTGGCATCGCTAGTATTACCAGCACGTTCGGCAATGGAGGTGCGATTTGCACCATCAGCGCACAATACGTTAAATCCTACAGATTGGGTGAGGCGAATGTCACGGGCAAATGTGCCATCACTAGCGGCAATTAAGACTTCTTGCCAATCGCGGAAGTAGCTGGCGCGGCGAGATTGAACGTGGTTGGCTTTGAGGTGCAAGTAAGCGGTACCATCAAGGAGGACTTCTCCCATTTCGCGGATGGAGCTACATAAAGGTAGCCATTTTTCTTTGCCTCTTTTGGTTGCGTAGTCTCTGAGGAGTTCGAGGTTGATTTCTGGGATGAAAGCGTTGGATGTTGGTAGTTGCAATCCTAAGATGGAAAGTCCTTTTTCTAATGCGGCTTTCAAACCGGTAAATGAAAGGTTGTTGGTGCTTACGTAGCAGTCGGCTTTGCCACGAAATACTCTCACTCCCGCACCGGTAGCAAGGCTGGGTGAAATGCTGGTAATAGAATCGTCTTCTGCAAGGCAACTAATATAGTTGCGACGTTCTAAGAATAATTCGATGAAGTCCGCGCCGGCAGCGCGTCCTAGTCCCAGGAGGATTGCCAGGGGAGCTTCCCAGGTTTCATCGAATCTCTCTGGGGTGGAGGTGTATTGCAGGGTGGGGAGTTGATTGGACTGAAGTAAGGTGTTTGTTAGCATGGGTTGCCTTAAAAAGCTGGCATTATCAGAGTTTTAACTGAAATATCCTGGTGTGTTAACTCTAGCAAATTTAAGAAAATGTCCGTGTGAGGTTAGTAAGTAGGTATAGGTAGGGATGGTACTACCAAGAAACGGGTGGTCAGATTCCCGACTTTTTGAAGAAGTCGGGAATCTTGCAGTTTAGTAGGATCAATAAGGGTATTTAAAATTTTTAAAGAAAAAATCTGAAATTAATATGAATTCGACGTTGCCTTTGCCCGATCCTCATGAAAGTGATTCTTCTAGTTGGGAGGAAGAACTTGATAAAGCTATTTTCAGTTTTGAAGATATTCAGGCGGAACTTAATTATAAGCAGGCACAAACGGCATTAAGAAGTTTGGTAGCTAAACTTGACTTGACTCCCCAAGAAAAACGCGGACTGGAAGAGGAAATTGGCGATTTAGAAGTCATGTTGGGCAAGTTAGACCGCATGGTGGTGCAAATTGCGGCTTTTGGGATGGTGGGACGCGGGAAGTCTTCGTTACTTAATGCTTTGGTTGGACAATCGGTGTTTGAAACGGGTCCTTTGCATGGTGTGACTCGTGCTGCACAGCGAGTTAATTGGAGTATTACTGAGGAAGCGATCGCTTCCTCAAATCGCACTCTAAAAGTCACTTTACCTGGAATCGGTCAATCTCAGGTGGAATTAATTGATACTCCTGGTTTAGATGAAGTCGATGGGGAAACCCGCACCGCTTTAGCTGAACATGTCGCAAAACAAGCTGATTTAATTCTGTTTGTTATTTCTGGTGACATGACGAAAATAGAACATGAGGCTCTTTCTCAGTTGCGGGAAGTTGGTAAACCGATAATTTTGGTGTTTAACAAGGTTGACCAGTATCCAGAAGCCGATCGCATGGCAGTTTACCAAAAAGTCCGCGATGAAAGGGTGCGGGAATTACTTTCACCGCTAGAAATTGTCATGTCAGCCGCATCACCTTTGGTAAAGACTGCGGTTCAACGTGCCGATGGTACTAGGGGGATACAATTGCGTGCAGGTAATGCCCAAGTTGAAGAATTAAAGCTGAAAATATTAGAGATTTTACACCGTGAGGGCAAAGCTTTGGTGGCTTTGAACACGATGATTTATGCGGATAATGTGAATGAGCAGTTGGTGCAGCGAAAATTGATGATTCGCGATCGCGCTGCGAATCAGTTGATTTGGAAAGCGGTGATGACGAAAGCGTTAGCGATCGCTCTCAATCCGATTACAGTCGTGGATATACTCAGCGGTGTAGTTATTGATATTGCTTTAATTCTCGGTTTATCCAAACTCTACGGCATCGCTATGACGGAAACCGGAGCCGTACAATTATTACAGAAAATCGCCCTGAGTATGGGTGGTATCGGTGCCAGCGAACTGTTAGCAACTCTCGGTTTAAGCGGGTTAAAAACTTTACTTGGCATCTCTGCACCCGTTACAGGTGGTGCTTCTTTCGCTCCTTATGTAACAGTTGCGATTACGCAAGCAGGGGTTACTGGTGTTGCTTCTTATGGAATCGGACAAGTCACTAAAGCTTATTTAGCTAATGGGGCAACTTGGGGTTCTGATGGACCGAAAGCGGTAATTGGCAAGATTTTGGCAACCCTTGATGAAACTTCGATTCTTAACCGGATTAAGGATGAGTTGCAAGAGAAGATAAAACGAAGAAATTGAACAGGCGTTGTATATTTAAGGGATGATTTGACAATATACGTTGATAAATTCGACGTATATTGTAGAGACGTTTCACTCGAACGTCTCTAAGATTTATACCAAGATTATGCAACGCTGAATTATCTATTACAACGCTGGTGCTGGGAGTGGTTTTGCTGGTGCTGACAGCGGGTCTATCCCACCTTGCGCTACTTCAAACTGACTCATCATGTCGTGGTCTTCGTGAACCATGTTATGGCAGTGGTACATGTACTTGCCTATATTTGGTCTAAACTTCCCAATTATTCTTACCGTCTCGTTTTCACCAACGTAGAACACATCTTTCATACCACGTTCATAAGCAAAAGGTGGTTGACCGTTACGGTCGAGAATTTGAGCATCAATTAGGTGAAGGTGAACAGGATGAAACCAAAGACCGGAGTTGTTATGTAGCGTCCAAATCTCGATTTGTTCTAATTGCGGATTGGCATCAACTCGGTTTATGTCCCAAACATTGCCGTTGATTACCCACAATCGATTACTTTGCTCAAATGTAAAGTCACGCGATCGCACTGCTGAAGATTCTCTGAAAAATTCAATATTGCGTAGCGTGTTAGGAATAGAACTGTTATCGCTCTCTTCACGCACCACATCAAAGCGCATAATCTTATTTGTGTTGCCGGTATTATCGTTGTTAGGAAGTCCCAAATTTTGCAATACTACCTGGGTTCCTAGAGGATATTTAGAAAAATCGACAATCAAATCATAGCGCTCTGCCATCCCAATACGCATCTCTTTGGTATTTACTGGTGCAGGCTTTAACCCCGCATCAGTACCAATCACTATCAAGTCATCACCCGTACTCAGAGCAAGTTTGTAAGAGCGAGAAATTGATGCGTTTAACACCCGGAAGCGGTACTTGCGGTTTGCTACCTCCATCCGGGGATGAGGAACACCGTTGACTGTAATCACATCACCCATCAAACTGTGTTCTGCTTGGTCATCAAAAATTAACGAACCATCAGCCGCAAATTTTTTATCATGAATGATTAAGGGTACATCATAATCATCCTTGGGAAGTGGCAGATTCAGTTCATTTTCATCTTGGACAATATACATTCCCACCAGCCCCATGTACACGTTTCGTGAAGTTTGATGAACTGCGTGGTCATGATACCAGAAAGTGGCGGCGTTGATGTTGGGATAGATATAGTCCTTGTAATATCCTTGAGGAATTAAATCTTCAGCGTAGCCATCGTACTGCGGTAGCGATGCCATCCCATGCAGGTGAACTACTGTCAGTGTATTAACATCGTTGATAAAGCGTACAACTGACTGGCGATTTTTACGTTGTTTAATTGTCGGACCCGGAAACGTACCGTTGTAGCCCCAAATTTCGGTGGTTCGTCCTGGTAATATTTCTACAGTAGCTTTCTGTATTGTTATCTCGTAATAATCAGTTGTGGAATCGCTACGTACAGGATTTAAAACTGGTGGGGTGCGAAAGGCAAGTGTAAACGGTTCGACTCTCTCATCGGTTCTCTGAGCATATCCCCGATGCTGAAATGCTGCGGGTAGCAATA
>JBPCQW010000370.1:0-2530 GCA_050997715.1 Hassallia sp. | reverse complement strand
GGAATGTTTGCTTTATTACATATCCACCCACAATAGTACCCTCGTCACCTCTTGTAACACTTTTTTCTACATTATAGGTAATCTTGTAGCGGGAAGGGAGTAAATAGGCATTATGGCTATCTGTATGACCTGGTGTGGCGATCGCCTCAATTGTCATACTTGCCAATTTGAGAATTTCTCCATCTTTAATGTACCGATCCGCACAACTGGCTTTCGCTTTGTCGGGAACAATCCCCAAACAACCAGTCATTTCTCGCAATTTGGCTGTACCTGTAATATGATCTGCATGGATGTGGGTTTCTAAGCAGTAACGCAGAGATAACCCTAATTCTGTCAGTAGTTTTAAATCGCGTTCGACTTGCTCCAGCACCGGATCTACCAAAATAGCTTCTTGAGTCTGTTGATCTGCAAGTAGATAAGTGTAAGTGCTGGTTTCTTTGTCAAATAATTGTCTGAATAACATAGTGTTTTCTCCTACAACAATAGGAAACCTCAATTTGTTTGGGAGTGAGTTGAAACATAATGTTCAAGAAACTGCTTCATCTGCGGATTAGCATTACAGTCAAAGCCAGCCTCAGCAGCTTTCTCAAATACTTGCTCTGGTGTCATTCCTTGTCGCGTGGCGACGTTCATGAATGCCATTACACCCGCACGCATAGCACTGGCGCAATGAATTAAGGCGGGTTTAGGTAGGTCATCGATTTGCTTGAGTACCTCTGTCGTCAGTTCATCGCTGATCTCGTTTGGTTTGACAGGAATGTTAATGTAGTGCAGTCCCAAGGCTTCAGCTTGTTGCTGCTCATCGCTGATAAAGCCTTCCTCCGAAGGCGATCGCAGATTGAGTACAGACTTGTAACCTTCACTCACCGCCTGCTGTAACTGCTCCAGTGTTACCTGTCCTGCTACTGTTAATTCATTGTTAATCTTTTTGACGTTTTCCATTGCTGTCTTAGCTCTTAACTATATTTATTATATCACCATATAGTAATATGATAATACGTATATAGAACAAGATGTAATAGTGTATATAAAAAGATGTAATATTGAAGTCTGTATGTTAAAATCCTCGCCTCAAACCCTTGCTCCCGTTGCTGAATATTTTAAAGTGTTGTCAGAAGTGAGTCGGCTGCAAGTTTTGTGTTGTCTCAAGTTAGGAGCGAAAAATGTGACGGAGATTATCGAAGAAACCGGACTCGGACAGGCCAATGTTTCCAAGCATCTGAAAGTATTGATGCAAGCAGGTATAGTCACTCGTCAGCCACAAGGAATCAGTGTTTTTTACCAAATTACTGACCCGATAATTTTTGAGCTATGTGAGTTGGTGTGCGATCGCCTTGCTATTCGTCTGCAAGAACAAACCCAACAGTTAGAGCAACTGCAAGCACTGCGCCATCCGTAAAAATTCCTGCAAATCGAGGTTTTTCAGAGGCTATAGAATTTCATTCTGATTTCATCGTCAAGTGTGATGATGATAAATGCAATTAATTGTGATTTAACAATTACAGCTTTCTCTTAGCACCGAATTACCAGTCATCAACCCAAAGGTAATAGCAACAGTGGCAACAAAAACTTTTCAAACCATCCCTCGTAATGTTTGGGTTTTAGGATTTGTCAGCTTGTTAACTGATATTAGTTCCGAGATGATTCATTCGGTGTTGCCGTTATTTCTAGTTTCGGTATTAGGGCTCTTTTATTACTCTTGTCAGAGTATAATTAATTACTAAGAGATTAACCTACCAGGGGTGTGGAATTGGGTTCAAGAACGGCTACTTCGACTATCACCGTGGTAGATGAGTATTGCGATGCGTATAGAGACTTATTTTCACTTATTAAGGACATTTGAGAACTTCAAACATCTACACGTTGGGATGTTATCTGATATCAAACGTAAAACTTTACCAGAAATCGCCAAGGCGGTGGGCTTACATGACGCGCAACCATTGCAAAACTTTTTTGACAGAATCGCCTTGGTCAGTAGTTTTAAGAGACAGAAGATTAGAACTGACTCTAAAAATGTTGCAGGGACGTTCATTTAAGTTGGTAATTGATGAAACCGGAGATAAAAAGAAAGGAAATCAGACTTGAAAAGCGATATGGCTGACCAATTGGGAAACCTTTATGGATTTCGTAATTGGGTAGAGTATGCTTTTAAGCAAGGTAAAAATGAATTAGGATGGGCTGACTTTAGACTTACTAATTATCACCAGATAGAAAGATGGTGATAATTAGTTATGAGTACCTATTTCTTAGTAAGTTTACAAGCCCAAGCTAGAAATGAATCTGACAGTGAAAGTCACAATGAGAAAATATCACCACCAACTTCAAGAGAACCTATAGATTTTAGTAAACATCAGTGGTGGGATTTTACTTTAGGATGGAAGTCCACCTTAAACAATTGAACAATTTCTCTTGCTAGTACAGCTGGCGCGGAAATAGAATACCCATTAAACCGCTAATACCTTACCCTTATAAGTCCACTTGAATGGTTTCGCCATAGTGCGATTAAAGTAGTCGATGAAACTCAAGATGC
>JBPCQW010000331.1:0-3232 GCA_050997715.1 Hassallia sp. | reverse complement strand
AATTACAACAGCAAATTAATCAAGAAAGTCATGTTTCGGAAACTTTAGCGCGACAAATTAAGAAACTGGGTGAGCAAGAATTTGAGGAACGAGAAGCGAAAAGGGCTATTCTCTACTTCCACGAATCGGAATTAGCAGAAGCATTTAATCAAGTTTTGCAGCTACGTTTACAAGAAGCGGGTTTAAACGAAGCAGACGCAAAAACTGTAACCGAAAAAGTAGCGCGAAAAACCGATGAATATATGCTTTCGGCATTGGTAGAAGTTGGTGATAAAGTCAAGCACCTCGTAGAATGGTATCGCGTTGGGGGGAAAGAGCAACTAGAGAAATATTTCAACATTGATGATTATTTAGAACGGGAAATTAAACCAAAGCCAGAAGAAAATATTTTTGATGAAACTAATATCACCTTTCGGGATTTGTATGTACCGCTGCAAGTTAAAGAACTGAATGATAAAAGTGATGTAACTTCTCAAATCGAAGACTTTGTTAAGTCAATACTTTCTGAAGCTTATAAAACTAAACCCAAACAAGTTTTATTTATTCAAGGTGAAGCTGGACGCGGTAAAAGTGTCTTTTGTCGAATGTTTGCTGACTTGGTGCGGCAAAACTTGCATCCCAGCTTTACACCGATTTTGATTCGCTTGCGGGATGTGCGGGTACTCGAAAATAACTTAACTGATACTCTAAAGAACTATTTAGAAAACGTTGACTTTGTTCAAAGTGATTCTGGCTGGTTAACAGATCAAAACACCCGCTTTTTATTTTTACTTGATGGGTTCGATGAACTATTATTAGAAGGACGAGCTAACGGCTTAAAGGAATTTTTGGAACAGGTAGATAAGTTTCAAAAAGATAGCTTTTGCCATCATCAATTTTTGGTTACAGGTCGTCCTTTGGCACTGCAAGGAATTGACCGCTTGCTCTCACAAACAAAAAGCTTGAAGCGCGTCGAACTTCAGCCAATGAATAATTCGATTCGGCAAACGTTGCTGGAGAAATGGGAGGCTAAAGTTGGGACGCAAGAAGCAAATGATTTTGAGCAGTTTTTGCAAGCTTGTCCCGATGAAATCAACGATAACTTAGCACGAGAACCTTTACTGCTTTATTTACTCGCACGAATGCACCGTGAGCAACGTCTGAATGTGCAAATGTTTGAGGGTGCAGAAGGTATCAAAGCAAAAATCCGCATCTATGATGAATCGGTGAAATGGGTATTAGAAGAACAGCGTAAAAGTGAAAATACAAATGAAAACTTGCGCTTGACTGAATTGGAAAGCGAAGATTTGCGCCAATTTATGACAGAAGCTGCTTTGTGTGTAGTGCAGTCGGGGAATGAATCTGCAAAAGTGGCAATGTTAGAAACACGGCTCAAAGTTAGCAACAACGGGGCAGCAAAGTTAATTGAGCAAGCTAGAGAGAATTCTCAGGAAAATAAAAAGCTACTCAATAATCTGTTGACCGCATTTTACATTAAAGCAGCCTCAGGCGATAAAGATGGTTCGGTCGAGTTTGTCCACAAGAGTTTTAGTGAGTTTTTATTCGCAGAACGCTTACTAGAAAGCTTTGTGGATTGGACAACTAAAATAAGCAAGCGTCACCGTGAAGAAAATTCAGTTTCCACAGAGGTGATGGATAGGGAAATTTACGATTTATTCGGCTATGGGAATTTAACGCGGGAAATTGTGGAATATTTAATGGGGTTGTTTGCCGAAAGTTCCGAATTTCAAGATGTAGAACGCTTGCGTAAACTGTTCCAACGATTAGAGCGTTTCTACTTTCGTTGGTGCGATGGGGAATTTATTGATGCGGAAGATGCAAATTTGCCGCAGATGAAGAAAAAGCAGTTAAGGGAGCAATTACCAGATAGAGAAAATCACTTGGGTTTGCGACAGGTGGATGTGTGTACTGGGTTGAATGTGATGATTTTGCTTTTAGAGTTGCATCGTTACGCTCAAACAAAAGATGATCTGAAAGACAAAATCAGCTTTCACCCCTGCGGTAAACCTGATTCTGATAAGTTTGACCGAGAACGCTTGCTGCGTATTATCGGCTATAGTCACTGCTTGGGTGTCGGTGCCTTTAACAAAAACTTGAGATTATTTCTCAGCGGTGCCGTCCTCAGCGATGCCAACCTCAGCGGTGCCAACCTCAGCTTTGCCAACCTCAGGGGTGCCAACCTCAGCGGTGCCGACCTCAGGTATGCCGACCTCAGGTATGCCGACCTCATCTTTGCCGACCTCAGGTATGCCGACCTCAGCCATGCCAACCTCAGCGGTGCTAACCTCATCTGTGCCGACCTCAGCAGTGCCGACCTCAGCGGTGCCGACCTCAGCTTTGCCAACCTCAGCGGTGCCAACCTCAGGGATGCCGACCTCGAAGATTCCGACCTCAGCGGTGCCAACCTCGGCGGTGTCAACCTCAGGGATGCCGACCTCGAAGATTCCGACCTCAGCCTTGCCAACCTCAGCGATGTCAACCTCAGGGATGCCAACCTCAGCGGTGCCAACCTCAGCGGTGCCAACCTCGAAGCAGTTGTATGCGACAGTGACACAAAATGGCTCAATGCTAAAAGGCTGCATGAAGCAGTAAACGTATCTTCATTAATGCAAAACCCAGCTTTTGCAGCTGCGGTTTCCTTAAGTCAGGGCATCAGTGCAGCTAAGGTTTCCTTAAATCAGGGTATCAGTTTGGTGAAAGAGGGCAAGGCTAAAGAAGCACAGAAAGCTTTCAAACAAGCCCTCAGCTATGACCCTAGTTTAAATGACTCTGCCGAATATTGGAATAGCATCTGCTGGGTTGGCAGCTTACATGGTCATGCGAAAGGTGTTCTCCGCTATTGTGAAAAAGCTGTCACCCTAGACCCTGATAATAAACGCTATCAAGACAGTCGGGGGCTGGCTAGAGTGCTTACAGGCGACTTGGTAGGGGCATTAGAGGACTTTCGGGCTGCTGTAGATAGTGGGGTACTTGATGACTCAGAAGATGTGAAGCGGCGCCGGCTACGCTGGATAGAAGCACTTGAGTTAGGAAATAATCCCCTCACACTAGAGGAATTGGAGGAACTGCGACGGGCTGAGGGTTAAGTAGTCTGTGAAACTCATTTTGACGGTTAGAGAGACGCGATAAATCGCCGTCTCTACAAAGGGCTGATTATTGTAAAGACGGCGATTTATCGCGTCTTTGTGATCTATAATTTTCATCAAAAAACATTATCCGAACCGTATTGGAT
>JBPCQW010000325.1:0-2807 GCA_050997715.1 Hassallia sp. | reverse complement strand
TTTCGACGTGCTGTAAGTGAAGCTTTGAAAGTTCCTGCTGATTGGATTATTGTTGGGAATGGCAGTGATGAAGTGTTAAACTTGGTGATTCGCGCTTGTGCAGAACCAGGACGCAAAGTAGTTTATCCTACGCCTACTTACGTATTATATAGTACGCTGACACAGATGCAATCAGCGGAAATTGTCGAAATTCCCTACACTGAAGATTACCGTTTACCTTTGGCAGAATTAATTGACGCTAATGGTTCTGTAACATTTATTGCTTCTCCTAATAGTCCTTCAGGACATGTGGTTTCAATTGATGAACTGCGGAAATTAGCAAGTAGTTTATCTGGGGTTTTGGTGATTGACGAAGCTTATGTAGATTTTGCTGAGGAGAATGCACTCTCGTTAGTTGCAGAATTTGAGAATGTCATTGCTATTCGCACACTTTCTAAGGGATACTCGTTAGCAGGATTGCGTTTGGGGTTTGCGATCGCAAATCCGCAGTTGCTGAGTGGATTGTATAAGGTGAAGGATAGCTATAATATTGATGCGATCGCCTGTACAATTGGGGCAGCGGCGATGAGCGATCAAGCTTATAAAAATGCTTGTGCAGAAAAAGTGAAGCGATCGCGCACAAAGTTAGCAGCAGAGTTGAAAGAATTGAACTTTAAAGTATGGGATTCTCAAGCTAACTTTTTGCTGGTACAGCCGAAAGAAAAAAATGCCGAATATCTTTATCAAAGCTTGAAATCAAGGGGAATTTTGGTACGCTATTTCCCGCAACCTGGAATTAATGATAAATTACGCATCACAGTTGGCACCGATGAGCAAAATCAAATTTTGGTGGAGACGCTGAGTAATTTGATAAAGTAGGCGATCGCGCTCACTTACGGCACCAGAGCAAAGATATTTCGCGATTCAAAACCTAGAATTTGGCAACTTTGTACAACAGTTTCCGTGTAGGTGAAGCTGTTTATTTAGCGTTGCATATTGACGGGATAATTTGACAAACAACGTCGATAATTTGACGTATTGTAGAGACGTTCTGCCGGAACGTCTCTACCAGGAATTATAATTTAATATTAATAGGACTTATGCACGGATTACGTATTTCTATCAACGCCACTCACCTTGTAAAGTGAACGCAGACCAATAATAAGGATTTTGCCATTTCGATTGCCACAACTTCAGTTGCGCTGCACGCAAAGCAACTGTAGGCGACTTGCCTTGTTTCAACATTTCTGTATAAAATTCTTGCATCAATTCTGCTGTCCCGTCGTCGTTAACTTGCCACAAAGACACAGCCACTCGTTCCGCACCCGCATACATCAGACCTCTTGTCAAGCCTACTAAACCTTCCCCATTGACATCTTTACCCAAACCAGTGTCACAAGCACTTAGTACTACCAAATCCGCTGCAAAGTCCAGATTGAAAATGTCACCTAATCGCAAATAGCCTCTATCAGCACGTTTAGCTTGTTTGTCTAGAAGGGAAAGAACAATTCCTGATAATTCTGGGTTATTGGGGTCAGCAAAGCCGTGGGTAGCAAAATGCACAAAGCGATATTGTGACAGTTGCGGATTTGTTACCCAGTTATAGTTAGCATCAAAGCCAAAAGCTTGCAGATTATTAGAAGGTACGAGTTTTAAAATTGCGTCTGCTTCAGTGCGTGTACCTTTGATTCTTTCCCACCGATCGCGATTGAGATTTTTTGCCCCCCGCTTCAAATCAGATTGTTCGATTTGACCGCGAAGGTCAAGGTTATCAGTTATGCTGGATGGTTTGCCAGTTATTCGCGGATCGTTAGCTTCAAACACCGGATCGGCAAGAATAGCTAGGGTGAGGGGTGCGGTTTTGCGTCCTTTCAGGTCTTGTCTTTGAGTAGCGATCGCTGTGATGGAAGGTAGATTAACTATTTCATGATTGACTATTAGCGGTTGATATTCAGAACCTGAGGAATTTCCTTTTTGTCCTGGTTCAGTTAAAGCTGCAAAGGGGATTTTTTGCAAAGTCCCATCAGCAACAACTACTAAGCGCTTTTTGCCTAACTTGTCAGCTACAGGTGCGAGGATGATTTTACTAAGTTTGGTTGCATCTACGGCTGTTGAGTCCCATACTGTCTTTGGTTGTAAGTTTTCTCTAAATTTCGTGACTGCTTTTTCTATCTCTTCGCGTTTGGGGAGTTCGTAGGTGTCGATAGAGTTGGGAGTAACAGCCCAAAGATAGCTGCGATCGCTACCCAAAGAATACTCTAATAACAAACTATCTTTATCGAGTTGTTGCTGAATTTGCGGTAACTTCAGAGGTTGGGGATATTGCAGCGCTGCGTATTTCGGGCTAGAAGTGCGGATTTTGGTTTCTAGTTCTTTGCGTTGAGTAAGAAAAGTTTCAAGTTCTTTTTTAAAGTTTTCTTGTGCGGTTTCAGTTTGTGGTTTGCTAGATAACTCTTGTATTTGTTTTCCGATAGCTTCAATTTTTAATTGCAAGCGCTTTTCTTCTTCCAGGAGTTGGGGGTCAACACCTTTACGAATATTTGCTCTAGCTTCCGTTAACAGTTCAATTAAACCACGGGCGCGAGAACTTTCGCTGGCGTGGAGTGCTTCGGCGTTATATCCTTTTGATGGGTCTTTTTTATGCAGTTGCATCAACAAGTCGATGTAAAACTTATAAACATCCTGTTTAGAGGCAAAGTAGGATGTTCGCAGGTCTTGGCTATCAACTTTGGTGCGTAAGTCTTCGATAATATTTACTGCTGCTTGAATTTGGGTTAGTGCTTGTTGGAGATTACCGCGATCGCGTTCTGCTTTAGCGATATTATAAA
>JBPCQW010000305.1:0-9299 GCA_050997715.1 Hassallia sp. | reverse complement strand
GTATGATAATTTTTGCCTAGCTTTTAAGGAAAGAGGGTTGATACCCCTCATGCCATTAATTAAATAGTTTTAGCTTTGGGTTCGGAAACCTGAACTTGGCAAAGTAACCTTTAAGCGAGAAAATAAAGATACGTCGCCCTTAACATTTTCTTTGTGAATAACGTCCGTACTGTTTCTGATACAAAACGAACATTCTATAACCGCCATACCCGTCCGATAAATACGATTTATCGTCGAGTAGTGGAAGAACTGATGGTAGAAATGCATCTGCTCTCAGTAAATGCTGATTTTAGCTATAATCCAATTTATGCCTTGGGCGTCGTCACTACATTCGACCGCTTCATGCAAGGCTATCTGCCAGAACAAGATAAAGAATCAATTTTTAATGCCCTGTGTCAGGCTATAGAGGAAGATCCGCAACGTTACAAACAAGATGCTCAACGGTTGCAGGCTTTAGCGCAAAGCTATGCGTCTTCATATTTGATTGGGTGGTTAAGCCAAACGACTCACTTAGATCGAGACGCTGACTTGCAAGAACAACTACAAGCGATCGCTAACAATTCTAATTTTAAATATAGCCGTTTGTTTGCGATCGGTTTATTTTCTTTATTAGAACTGTCAGATCCAGAATTAGTCAAAGATGAAAAACAGCGCACTGAAGCACTCAGAAGCGTTGCTAGTGGCTTGCATTTATCTGATGACAAACTCACTAAAGATTTGGATTTATACCGTTCTAACCTAGATAAAATGGCGCAAGCACTAATTGTGATGGCAGATATGCTTGCAGCTGATCGCAAAAAACGCGAACAGCGTTTACAGGAATCAACCACTAAAGTTGCTCCTCCATCTACCAACGAATAGTTAAGATTTCTTAAGTTATGCGGGGCTATTTCATTTTATTTAGCCCGGCTGGGGTTATAAACCCCAGGCTAATATCTCAAGTCCTCTGAAAGAGGACTATTAAAGATTCTCAGTCCACGCTTATTGTCAAATGAAGGCTATCCAAAATCCACCCATGTAAAATCCTGTGATAACATCACCTTTTAGCAGGTGCGGCTTTTGGTTGTTTTGCGGGAGCTTCCGGGACTGGGACTGGGGGGAAAATTGGAGAAACGCCACTAGGAGTAGGATTAAGCCCTTGCCCAGGTAAAGGCTGAATCGGCGCGTTTGGGGGTAAATTGAAATTAGGGTTGCTTTGTGGATTAATGGGAACAACTGGTGTGGTATTTGGTATAGGTGCTGCACCTGGATTAACTGGGAAAGGGGAAATAACAGGTGGCGATGATGTGGGTACAGATGCGGAACCAGGTATGATTCCCAAAGAAACGCGATCGCCCCCCACTTGACGCAGCAAATCTAATGTTTCTATAACATCGTTATAAGTTGCTGTGCGCGAAGCATTCAGCACTAAAACGCCATTAGGATTTTGTTTGACATAATTCCGCAAAATCTCTGCTAATTCTTGCCGTTTGACTGCTTGTTTTTCAACGTAAGTCTGACCGAGGGCATCAATAGTCACAGGTAATATCTGACTTTTCTGCACCATAGTAGATCCTGTACCTGTGCTAGCTTTCGGCAAATCGACATTAATCGCTTGTTGGCGAGTGAATTGCAAAGCCGCCAAAATAAAAAATGTCAGGATACAAAAAATGACATCAATTAAGGGAATAATTTGAATTTGAACTTCTTCAACTGGACTATGCAAGTTAACTTTCATCGTCTTATTTTCGTGCCGTGGTTAAATTATTGATTATTGCTCTGGATCTGATGAATGTGAATCAGATTCGGTTGGTGGAGATTCGGGAGGAACTTGCGAAAACTTGTTTCTACCTCTTTTGCGGGGTGGTGAGAACTTTTCGGGTGAAGAATCTTGCTCTCGACCGGGCGGTAGCGCTTTTTCTAGTGGATTATTGCTAAAATCGGGCGGTGACTGCCGATAAAGCAATTCCATATCATTCCCCGCTTTACGAAAGACTTTGACTTGGTTGACGAGAAAACTTTGAAATAGACGGTAAAATACCAAACTAACGATCGCCACAATTAGCCCTGATGCCGTACTAATTAAAGCTTTTCCAATACCCGCAGGCACATCAGCTGTAGCTTGAGTTCCAAAATCTCCAATACGCAGATTTCCTAAAGAATCAATCAAGCCTAAAACTGTACCTAATAATCCTAATAAAGGTGCTAGGGCAATGACAGCTTCTAAAAGTTTTTCACCCCGACGCATCCCCGCCAATTCGTCTTCTGCGGTTGCTTCCAACGCTAGTCTAAACGTTTCTGAATCAGTTTTTGGCAAACTTAAGGGAGCGAAAAGAAAGCGTCCGATAGGTTGATTTGTTGCTTGTCTTGCAATATCTCTAGCTGTAACCCAATTTTCACGGGCTGCATCCAACACGCGATCAACTATTTCCTTTTCCTGCGTTAAAATTCTTAACCAAAACCACAAACGCTCGAAAATTACGCTTAAAGACAGAACCGACAGGGCAAGCAAGGGCCACATCGCCGGTCCGCCCCTTTGTATCAAATCTAAAATATCCATTATTTTCGGTTTCCTCCATTTATTCTGCGTGCAACCATCTCAAAGCACTTTAATTTTAGAGATTAATGCACCCAGCGAAGACCTGTGTTAACTATCACAAGATAGAATTTGGCGTTGCTTGAGAGTAGGTCTTCACTCACTAATTAGGGCGGTTATTCCCACAGGAAGTTTAGGGCATAATTTGCCAAAATTAAAGTTAACTGGAGGTCTAAAACATGAACTTTTCAATTCAAGCAGTTTACAGTTGGTATCGTAATTTACTTCGCAACCCCAAATACCGTTGGTGGGTTATTTTAGGAACGCTGCTTTATTTTGTTAGTCCCTTTGATGTCGTCCCAGATTTCTTTCCAATTGTGGGAGAACTTGATGATGTTTTTCTTTTAACACTACTAGTTACGGAAATGTCTCAGGTAGTGATTGAAGGTTTTAAAGCCCGTAAGGGTGATGTAGACACCACAGCCACTAATACTACTGAGGCTTCTACCTCCAACGCCGACACTATTGATGTTGATGCTGTCTCTGTCAAGTAGCTACCGCCTAGAAATAAAACTTAATCTGCCCCCTTTCCCTCTGTTCACAATTTCCCTTCGTGAGTAGAGGGATATTTGTAGTAAGCGATAAATCGCTTATCATGTAAAAAATTTTACTAATATTAATTTGAATTACTTATGAATAATAGCGATCACCTAAAAAAGCCCCAAATTATTGGATTGTTACCGGCAGGTGGACACGCAACCCGGATTTCACCTTTACCAGTAAGTAAAGAATTATATCCAATTGGTTTTCGCTGTGTAGGTGATAAATCTAACTTGCGACCAAAAGTAGTTTGTCACTATCTGCTAGAAAAAATGCAACTTGCAGGAATTGATAAGGCTTATTTTATATTGCGATCGGGTAAATGGGACATTCCCGCCTATTTTGGTGATGGTGAGATGCTTTCCATGAACTTGGGCTATTTAATCATGAATTTGCCTTTTGGTGTCCCCTTCACTTTAGATCAGGCTTATCCGTTTGTTGGTGATGCGCTGGTAGCTTTAGGTTTTCCCGATATTCTCTTTCAGCCTGAAGATGCTTTTAGATTAATTGTTGCACGCCAACAGGTAAGTGATGCCGATGTGGTTTTGGGATTATTCCCTACAGATAAACCACAGAAAGCAGGTATGGTTGACTTCGATGATACAGGTAAAGTCCGTTTAATTATTGAAAAACCTCCGCAGTCAAATTTGCAATATATGTGGGGTATTGCTGTTTGGAAATGGACTTTTACAGAGTTTTTACATCAATATCTGATTACTCTCAAAGCTAAGAGCAACTTATCACAGATGCCAGAAATACCCATTGGTGATGTAATTCAGGCTGCTATTCAGCAAGGTTTTCACGTAGAGGCAGAAGCATTTCCCGATGGTACTTATTTAGATATTGGCACACCTAATGATTTAGTGCGAGCAGTACGCCAATTTACGGTTTGTAACAATAATTTATCATAGAGATGTTCCTCAGGAATGTCTTTACTATCAGTAAAAGTCTAAACTAACATCACATTTATAGCTGATGCCAATACAGTATTTTGCAAGCTAATAAAGTATATTTTCTAAAAAAAATACCACAGCTTTGTGTAAAATTGTGGCGAATTGAGGGTTAGAATTTAAACGCAAAGGGGCGCAGAGGTAAGCGCAGAGAATTCGCTAGGAATTAATGAAATATTGTACTTACGCACTTTTTCACGGACAGGACGAACCGCACAAGAACGCAGAGTACACCGAGGAATAAGAGTTTGAGAGGTATTTTGCGTATGTCCTAGTAACGTTGCGTTTTAATCAACTACTATTTCGCTTCTGAAGTTGCTAGAAGTTGAGTTTCTTAATCTTTACTTAAGATCGGAACTTCACTGGAGGTTTGCCAGTATTCAACCAAGAATAATTTTAGGAAAATTCTGGCGCTCTTACACAGGGATTCATAAAATATTTGTATTGGTAATTGGACAAAACTATTACCCATTACCAACTTTATATAGTTCTTGAAAAAACTGGAAACACTAACTATCACGGAGTTATCCGCTTGGGTACAACAAGCCAAAACTGAAGCTGAACAAGGACAAGTTGCTAACAGCATCCCTCAATTGGCTGTTGTCAATCCTCATTGCTTTGCAGTTCACATCTGTTGTAAATCAGGACAAAATTACAATACAGGGGATACAAACTATATTTTTCCGTTGATGAGTGCGGTTAAGCCGTTTTCGCTGTTATATTTGCTAGAACATCTGGGATTGGAAACGGTTTTTCAGTGGGTTGGGGTTCAGCCATCGGATGCTCCTTTCAATTCTCTCACGCAACTGGTTAGCGATCAAGGATTTCCTCGCAACCCGATGATTAACAGTGGTGCAATTACCCTTGCTGATAAATTACCAGGAAAAAATCCAAGCGATCGCACACAAAAATTTTGTCACTGGTTGAACCAATTAGCCGAATGTAACTTAAAGCTCGATGAGGCTATGCTAGCTTCAGTCCGTTCGGTTAATTCTCAAACTAATCAAGCGATCGCTCAATATCTTGCTGAAACTGGATATATAGATGATGTCAAAACAGCCATAGACACTTACGAGCAAATTTGCTGTCTTTCTGGCACAGTCGAAGACTTAGCTTGTCTAGGAAAAATGTTATGTTTTAACGAAATTGTGTCAGCACAAAATAGGCGCTGTGTCAATGCCTTAATGTTAACTTGTGGATTGTATGAAGCATCTGCTAAATATAGCATCCGCATAGGATTACCGATGAAATCAGGAATTAGCGGTGCGCTTTTAACGATAATACCAAAATTGGGAGCGATCGCCACCTACAGTCCCGCCTTAGACAGTGTAGGTAATTCCGTAGCCGGACTTGCCTTTGTTGAAGCTCTATCTGATAATTTAGACTTAAGTTTACTGTAGTAAGCGCTTTCATTACAGTTTTCGTTCCTACCTAACACCCACTAAGAGTGCAGCTATACAAACGAAACCCACGTTCATCGGCTAAAAAAATATAGCCCACGTTCGCGTAGCGTGTCCCTTAGGACAAGGTGTGCTTTGTTCCTGTAGCCCTCAGGGTTCCAGCCTGAGGGCTAATGAGGTTTAAAAACACGCTCTACCTATCTAATGCTGGTACTGACAACTCCGGCTGATTTAGCGGCAAATTCGGCGATGGAGAAGCATTATTGAATTGACGCGGGTTGAAATATCGCTTTAATTCCGGTTCTTCAGGATTGGGAGCGATTTTTTTCGGTAAAGTTGTTGATTCTGGGGTTGGCGTTTGCTCTAATTGCGCTTCTGGCTCGATAATCTCTGGTAATGTCGGAGACACACTTTCGGATGGTGAAGCCTTGGGAAGTTGGCTACGATTGAAAAATCCGCCAAATTTCGGTTTTGCAGGTTGCCTGGATTGTTCGAGTATCGTTGATTTTGGCATTTCCTCTGCTTGAGGTTCAATTAATTCCGGTGTTTGCGTTTCTTGTAATTTCGGTTCTAGTGTCGGAGACTGACTCTCATCTGGTGTCACACTTGGTTGTGGAGTGGGAATATTAGGTGTCCGACGATTGAAAAAGCCGCTTGATTTTGGTTTTGCAAGTTGCGGGTATTTTTCCAGTATCGTTGGTTCCGATATTGGTGTTTCCTTCTGTTGAGGTTCGATTTGTTTTGGCTGGCTTGATTCAGTAATCGGCTGTTGCTCCTCTACCTTAGTTTCCGGTGTTTTTTCAACTGTTGGTGCGGGTAGTGGTTCAGCCGTTGTCGGTTTGGCAGTATAATTGGGGTCTACGATTGAGCGAACTTGCTCTGCTGAAAGTTCGCCTCTAATGATTTTAGAAAGAGTATCTTTACCCTTTGGTTCGTAGGTAATCAGCCTGATTGTGCTGTTGAAGACATTTTTCACCACATTTCCCTTATCATCAAGAAATTCGAGCTTTACCCAGTTTTTACCAGGTTTAAAGCCTTTGAGATAAATAGCCTGCCAGCGATCGAGAACAAAGCTTTCACCATTAATTGTGCAACGAATGCGCCAATCAGCAATTTGATTGTTCGGATTGTCTTTTGAGACAAGGTGCAACGGCGCGTTAGTTAAATAAAAGTCTAGTAGAATTGGTTCTGCTCCGTAACTGCCTTTAGGACGGCTGTAGGTTATTAAAGGTAGTGCCGCATCGGGATTATTATCCTCGCTTTTCGTGAGGATGTGAAATGTTGTTTGGGCATAAGCACCTTCATTTTTAAAGCTTTCATGCCAAGGACGAGAAGCAAAGACGCGCAGAGTATGCGTACCTGGGGACAAGTCTGGTAAAACCAGCGGTTGATTCAGGTCGTAAAGAGCTATGTAAGGTTGATTATCAAGAATTACGTGTAAATGGGGTCCGAGATCCAATTTTGGATCTTGAAATATTGGTAAATCCTTAACTTGCAAGCGGACTATAACTTTGTCGTCTTCTAGGACTTCATCGGCTTGGGGAGTAAATATTGTTACTTGCGGTTGATAAACCTCTAAGGCAGATCGCAATTCTTGAATTGCCGCTGGTGGGGAAACTTCAGAGAATTGCCGAGAAATCTGTTGCGGCTTTTCTTTGTATCCAGCAGAGACTTCTTTGCCTACGGCTTTTTCGCCACAACTAGTAATACTCAATACCAGTAATAAAATTATTAGCCGCTTGAGGATAGCGATCCTAGGTTTAATTTTTGCTATTGCTGTCCGCCACTTCATGAGTTCCACCTAGTTTTAGTCTTCAACAACTGATTTTGGCGCAAACAATGCATCCGAAACCATAGCCCAAAAGGTGAAATTTTCTGGAAATCTGATTTTTTCTCAGTCGCTATCAGTTATTTCTCAGAATTAGTCATATTTATCACAAATCTTTATTAATAGCAATTTCAACAGAATATGGTAGTACCCGTAATGTAAAAGACCAACACATACAACTGAAAGTCAAACAGAGCGAAAATGCTTACTGCGTCTGCTTAATGGCTAAATTTTATGAATTGTTATAATTTGTAAAATATATGAAAAAACTATTGACTTTTGGACAAATTGTTTTCCAGTAAAAAGCAGATTCCACAATTAATCCAGGGATTTTTAATTATTGTTAACTTGTGTTCAACAATGTGGGAGATAAGACTTTATAATTCAACAGAAAGCAATCTCCACTCTTTGTTGCCGCTACTCTGGGATATATCTAGAGAATCGGACTAAGCACAACTTAGCCAAAAAGACAACTAGTGGTTTAAATGATTCCTCACATCCTTGTTAAGAGAGGAGGGTCTAAATGACGATAAGTCCTCCAGAGCGAGAGGAGAAGAAAGCAAGAGTAATAGTCGATAAAGACCCAGTTCCTACCTCATTTGAAAGGTGGGCGACCCCAGGTCACTTCGACAGGAACCTTGCTAGAGGTCCAAAAACCACCACCTGGATTTGGAACCTGCACGCACTCGCCCACGACTTTGATACACATACGAGCGATTTAGAAGACATATCCCGCAAAATATTTGCAGCGCACTTCGGGCACCTATCCGTAGTGTTCATCTGGTTGAGCGGGATGATATTCCACGGCGCGAAGTTCTCGAACTACGAAGCCTGGTTAAGCGACCCCTTGAACATTAAGCCAAGTGCTCAGGTCGTTTGGCCCATTGTGGGACAAGATATTTTGAATGGTGATGTCGGTGGTGGCTTCCACGGTATTCAAATCACCTCAGGCTTGTTTCAAATCTGGCGTGGCTGGGGTATTACAAACTCATTCCAGTTGTACGTCACAGCGATCGGCGGCTTAGTAATGGCAGCATTAATGCTGTTTGCTGGCTGGTTCCACTACCACAAGCGCGCTCCCAAACTGGAATGGTTCCAGAATGTCGAGTCGATGCTGAATCACCACTTAGCAGTATTGTTGGGTTGCGGTTCCTTGGGATGGGCAGGTCACATCATCCACGTATCCGCTCCGATTAATAAGCTTTTGGATGCAGGTGTGTCGATAAAAGACGTACCATTGCCCCACGAGTTCATCCTGAACAAAGACTTATTGATCGAGTTGTTCCCCAGCTTTGCGAATGGTTTGATGCCGTTCTGGACATTGAATTGGGGTCAGTATGCTGACTTTTTGACCTTCAAAGGCGGTCTGAACCCAGTAACTGGCGGCTTGTGGATGACAGATATTGCTCATCACCATTTAGCGATCGCTGTTCTGTTTATCATTGCTGGTCACATGTACCGGACCAACTGGGGTATCGGTCACAGCATGAGAGAGATCCTCGAAAACCACAAAGGTCCCTTCACAGGCGATGGTCACAGAGGTCTCTACGAAAACATGACCACATCGTGGCACGCTCAGTTAGGAACAAACCTCGCAATGCTAGGTTCCCTAACGATCATCGTGGCGCACCACATGTACGCGATGCCTCCGTATCCCTACTTGGCAACCGACTACGCGACACAGTTGTGTATCTTCACCCACCACATGTGGATTGGAGCCTTCTGTATCATAGGCGGTGCGGCTCACGCTACCATATTCATGGTGCGGGATTACGATCCTGTAGTGAACCGAAACAACGTTTTGGATCGGGTGCTTCGTCACCGAGATGCAATCATCTCTCACCTCAACTGGGTTTGTATGTTCCTCGGCTTCCACAGCTTTGGATTGTACATTCACAACGACACGATGCGTGCCTTGGGTCGTCCCCAAGACATGTTCTCAGATACAGCAATTCAATTACAGCCAGTATTTGCTCAGTGGGTACAAAACATACACACATTAGCTC
>JBPCQW010000258.1:0-8173 GCA_050997715.1 Hassallia sp. | reverse complement strand
TGGTTTTTCTTGCCCATTACCGCGAACGATAGGCAATGCGGAGACTTTGTACTAAGATGACCAAGGATGCGATCGCCATTAATCCACCCCAAAACCAATAAGGTAATAATAAGCGCTGTTGTATTTGCGCTGTATCTGAAAGTCCTAAAGGACCAGCATTATAGCTAAATAAATAATCAAGTTGATGGTAAGTACTTATACAAGCTTGGACACCGAGAAATTGAATAACAAATCCTTGTAGCCAACGGGGAGCTTTTAAAGCGATCGCTAGGATAATTAAACCTAGTAGGGGAATTGCGATTAATCCAAAAAGCGATCGCACCCAAATTAATGTTGAAAGCAGTAAAAAACCACCTAAAATTTTTAAACTGAGCGTTGCGGTTTTAAAACTACGTGAAGCCAAAATTAAAGCAGATCCAGCGATTGGTGGTCCCATCGGTCCTGCGGCTGCTACTAGTGCCGGTCCAATTGGTGCCAAAGATAAGGACATGGCATAACTTGCTACACCTGAACCATCGCCAAAAATCTCTAATTTCCGAAATTGTCCTCCTAAAAGCAGTGCCATCAAGCCGTGACTCATTTCGTGAAACCAAGTTGCCAGGATGGTAAAGGGGTATAAAATGTAATTTCCTATTGGTAATTGCCACAAAACAATCGTGGCGATCGCTGCTGCAATTAACCAGGTAAGCCCCATACGGTCAACAGCCGTTGGGGCTTCATTTTTGAGCAATGGTTGAAAATCTTGTTTAGATTCCCGCATGGGTCACTTTCCTTAAGGTAATTAACCTTAGTGCATCATAGTGTACTTTCATCCATCCTAATGTGTTGAGAGGTGTTTTGATTTTTTCATGGAATTGGTCGTAGTAAGCGTTTTAAGGCTTTGTTGGGCACTCTTAGTGCCCACTGCTATAAATAAACGAGCTTAAGATATTTGAAACAGGAATGTTAGCATGTCTCCTTTACCCAGGCTAATGCGATCGCCTGGTCGTAGACGATGCCGATTTCCTGGTAACAATGGCAAATTGTTAATATAAGTGCCATTAGAACTGCCCACATCTTCGATATAGTGAGCGTCTCCCTCAACGCGAATATCTGCATGAATCCGTGAGACAATTTCTGAATTAGTAAATCCTGATACGTCTATATCAGGGGGAATGCGGTCATTTGGCTTGCCAATATGAATCACTGAGAGACTTTGCGGCAATTCAATCTGTCTATCGCTTTGGACGTGAATTAACCGTGCCGTTACCTGCTGTAGTTGGGTTCTGGCGACAGTTACGGCAGGTGCCACAGGTTCCGGAGCAGGTGCCATAGGTTCGGGAGCAGGTGCCACAGGTTCCGGAGCGGCTGCGACAGTTACGGCGGCTGTGACAGGTTCCGGTGGTTCCGGTGGTTCCGGTGGGGTGCTGATTTCTGGGGGTGTTGCCACCTCTGTTGGTGGTAAAGGTTCCGGAGCAGGTTGAGAGTTAGCAGTTTCGCCGATTCCTAAGGGGTCTGGTTGTAAAAGTTCTAACAGTGGGTCAGGTGTTGCTGACGGCTGTATTTCCAAGGGTATTTCCGGCGCGACGGTTGGTGCAACTGCTGCCGCTGCGGTTTGGTGCAGGTTAAAGCCGCACTGACCGCAAAAAGCGGCATCTGCTTGTACGGTTGCTCCACAGCTAGGACAGTTACTTGTCGCTGGTAACGGAGTGTAACAAGCTTCACATTGGACAGCCCCATCCGGGTTGGGGTGATTGCAGTTAGGGCAGACGATCATCGATTTAAGCCTTTGTTCAAGATCATCGTAAAACAGTGTTAGCAAGCGCAGAAAAATCCGCTCGCGAGTTGGGGAAAAAAGCGATCGCTCTTGATTTTACCAATTACTTACTGAAGGATGAAGTGTCAGGAAGATAGTATCAAACAACACAGATGCTATTTGATCCAGAATTCAGTTTTTCTAAAGCCAGAATAAATGGGTTTAAAACCGCTGATTTGGGCGGCTTTATAAAAATACATCTATATTTCCTCCATACTCCTGAATTCTGACTCCTGAATTCTGTTTCATCCTTGTTTTAGTTCCTGCGCTGCCGCTGCATCCAGCAGCCACCAAAGTTCTCCTTCGGGTTGAATTAAACGAGATGGATAAGTAAAATCATCCGCACATGCTGCGAAAACTTGAGCTAAAGCTGGTCGTTTATTAGCCCCAGCCACCACGAACATAACGCAGCGAGCAGCATTGATGAATGGGTATGTGAAGGTTATGCGTTGACTTGCGTCTTTGTTGCCCACAGTAATCAAGCGATCGCTTACTTTTAACGCTTCTGTATGCGGAAACAAAGATGCGGTATGTGCATCATCACCCATTCCTAGCAATATTACATCCAAAGAAGGAAATTCTCCTGGCGAAGCCCGAAAAAATTCTTGCAGATGCTTTTCATACTTAGCTGCTGACACCGCTGGATCGCCATCAAAAGTCGGTGTAGCGTGAATATTCGCAGCTGGAATATCAACGCGATCTAGCCACGCACGACGTGCCATCAGTTCGTTGCTATCGGGGTGATCTGATGGGACATAACGTTCATCTCCCCAAAAGACATGGATTTTATCCCATGCCAGTTTTTGATTAGCGATCGCTTCGTACAACGGCTTAGGTGTGCTACCCCCTGATAAAGCGATCGTAAATCGTCCCCGCTCTTGAATAGCAGTTTCCAGCTTAGATAAAATCAATTCAAGCGATCGCGCTATTAGCGCTGCCTGATCCGATAAAACTTCAATTTTTTTGCTCATGACTTCATCCTCACTTTGCCGGCTTCCAGCAATACAATAGCGAAATTCTGACAACCCTCCTTTTTACCTTTTGAAACTCTTAACATCATGGGGAAGGGGAAAGGGGAAAGGGGGAGAGGGGGGGAAAGAAGAATTATTTTCCTTGTCTCCCTTGTCTCCCTTGTCTCCCTTGTCTCCTCTTCAAATTCACACTAACCCAGAAGCGTTTTCCAGTCGGCGATCGCTTCTCGTTGAGCGATTAATAATTGTTCAATTCCTTTTTCGGCGAAATCTAGCAGCTGATTTAATTGGATACGGCTAAAGCTGTTTTCTTCCGCAGTTCCCTGAATTTCGATTATCCCCATGTCTTGATTCATCACGACGTTGAAATCCACATCAGCGGCTACGTCTTCGAGGTAGTTTAGATCCAAAAATGCCTCGGATTGCAATAACCCGACAGAAACTGCTGCTACTTGTTTTACCAAAGGCGATCGCTCTAACGTTCCTTGCTGCAATAATTTAGAAATGGCATGAGCTAACGCCACAAAGGAGCCTGTAATCGCTGTTGTTCTAGTTCCTGCGTCTGCCTGCAACACATCAGCATCTATAGTCAGCGTTCGTTCTCCTAGCACCTCTAAATCCACCGCTGCCCTTAAGCTGCGTCCTATCAAACGTTGAATTTCTTGCGTCCGTCCAGACAATTTCATTAATTCCCGTTCTTGCCGTTGCTGCGTAGCCCCTGGCAGCATTCGATACTCCGCAGTCAGCCAACCTTTGCCAGTTCCTTTCAAAAACTTCGGCACTCCTTCAGCCACACTGACTGTACAAAGTACTTGAGTGTCACCGCATTTTGTCAGCACCGAACCGAGTGCAAAGCGAGTGAATCCTGCATCAAAGCTGATGGGACGAAGTTGGTAAGGTTGCCGACCGTCTGGACGCTGCCAAGCCATTTAAGTTGCCTCAGAACTTTTATATAGAATACAGCAGACCTGCCTTGAAAATTGGCAATGGGGAATGGGAAGAGGGGGAGAAATTCTTTTTTATTCCCCTTGTCCCCTTGTCCCCCTTGTCCCCCTTGTCCCCTTGCCTCCTTGTCCCCTTGTCCCCTTGTCCCCCACCCCTTCTAAGGAACACACAGGAGAGTGCGAATATTTTGCTCTACCAACTCTGGTAACTGATCACCGTTGATAGTTAATAGGCGACGACGGCGATCATAATATTCTAAGATGCTCATAGTGCGATCGTAGAATAACTCAACGCGGCGGTGAACGATTTCTGGTTGGTCATCCGGAAGCGATCGCCCTAAAGACCGAGTAACCATAACCGCTTCTGATACTTGTAGATAAATTGCCCAATCTAACTTTTGCTGTAAATCGTCCAATAAAAAATCCAATTCCTCAGCTTGGAAAGCTGTACGGGGATAACCTTCTAACACCCAACCACTGTTAATATCATCTTTGTTCAGCCGAGTCTGGATAAGCTCGATCATTATTTCATCTGGGACTAACTCACCTTTTTCCACATATGGCTGCACGCGGCTACCTAAACTGCTAAGATTAGCGTTCGGGAAGCGCGAGTAAACCTCAATCGCTTCCCTTAAAATTTCACCTGTGGAAATTAACGGAATATCAAAGTATCTGCAAAGCCTTTGCGCTTGAGTGCTTTTTCCCGAACCTGAACCTCCCAAAATCACAAATCTCACAAATACTCACTCCTCATATTGTCAAATTAACAACCAACAATAATCTCTTTTACCCAAACAAACAGGCAATATAACATTTAGTAATTTTCAGCTATAGTTATAGCCTTTTTAATTGCTCTAAACTTGACGATACGTGTTCTCGTTTTGACAATTAATTTTCACAACAAGCAAGAATATAAATCTTAACTAGTCTTGACTTCAGCGCAAAGGTAGTGATTGACTATAAATCAAGTTGGCAAACACACCACACTTTATTAAAAATAGCTTGATTGTAAAAGCTGATTTGCCAGAAAAAACCTCAGCAAAAGCGCTGAATTTATTTGTATTTTATTTAACATCACATCATGGTTGCCCAGTTAGAATCCAAAAACGTAAATTCGACCCTTAACTTACCATATCCAGTTGAAGGACTAGTACAAGTTTTCACTAGCTCGTATCGGAACTTTTTTACTAGCGTTATGGCTCAAGCACTGAGAATCGCCGGTCAAGGCACACCAGTGTTAATAGTGCAATTCCTCAAAGGTGGTATTAATCAAGGACACCAGCACCCCATACAGCTAGGACAAAACTTAGATTGGATTCGCTGTGATTTGCCACGTTGTATCGATACACCACATTTAGAAGATACTGAAATTCAATCATTACAAGATTTGTGGCAACATACACAAAAAGTCGTGTTTGAAAGTAAGTATTCTCTCGTGGTCTTAGATGAGTTAAGTTTGGCAATTAACTTTAACTTAATTCCCGAAACTGAAGTTTTAGCCTTTCTGACAAAACGTCCTGTTAATGTCGATATCATTCTTACAGGACCAGAGATGCCAAAATCTCTTTTGGATGTAGCAGATCAAATCACAGAAATTCGTCGCAGTCATCGACCGTAAAACAGTTAGCCCAGTTCACGGTATGCTAGTAAGTCGATTTAAAGAGTGCTGTGAACTTGTGATTAAGAACGATCTCTGGATTACTCAAATGGCTCAAAAGGCTATGATTTCGCCTTTTGAGCCAAGCTTAATCCGAAAAGTAGAAAAAGACCCATCCATAGGGTTACAACCTGTTATTAGCTACGGTCTTTCTTCCTATGGCTACGATATACGCTTATCAAGCGCTGAATTTCGCATTTTTCGCCACATTCCCGGAACTGTAGTTGATCCCAAAAACTTTAATCCTCAAAATCTGGAACCGACACCATTACATACAGATGCTGATGGTAGTTACTTTATCTTACCTGCTCATTCTTATGGTCTTGGGGTTGCTCTAGAAAAGCTACAGGTTCCAGATAATATTACAGTAGTATGCATCGGTAAAAGTACATATGCGCGTTGCGGCATAATTGCAAATTTAACACCTGCTGAGGCAGCATGGCGGGGTCATTTAACTTTAGAATTTTCCAATTCTTCCAGTGCTGATTGTCGCATCTACGCTAATGAAGGTGTGGTGCAGTTATTATTTTTAGAAGGTGAACCTTGCGCTATTAGTTACGAAGATCGTCAAGGGAAATATCAAGATCAGCCAGAGTTTGTTACCTTAGCAAAAGTCTAATTTTTAGGGTGCTTTATGCTACCCTAACATGCCTCAAACCAATAATATTTATCGCAGTTGGTGGGTTAGGGTTGCCACCTAATCTAGTGTATTTACGCTTTATTAATTGAAAAATTGTATTTTTCTTGATATATCTAAGTATAATTCCGAAATGCTGCAAATTTTGTTTGTAGCTTCTTCTATTTAGATATATTTCCAGAAAATTAAGGAATGCACTATTTTCTCAAATGAAGTACTACTACACGCTTCCATCTATATTGATAGGCGCATACATTGTGTTGGTGCAAGCGCAAGTTGCAGTCGCTCTATCTGCACAAGAGGTGGAAAACATTGGTAAAGAGTTAGAAGTTTTTAATTAATTCTTAACTTATAACTCATAATTCGGAACTTTTCTAAGGTGCTAATCTTGCCTTACCCAGACGCTGCTTTTCATACCATTGTGCGATCGCTGGTGTCCATTCTTCAAAATGAATCCACATCATTTCACACAATGAGCGTATTTCAAGTTGAGCGTCTTTTTTATTTCTCAAGTCGCAAAAATGCAAGAAAGACCTCAAATTGAAACTAACTACAAAATGCTGACGATAATCAAAAGGCATTTTACCTCTTGCGTGTTCCTCAGACATCCCAGCCTCAAAATCAGCTTTGTATCGTTTAGCAGCATCTTTACACCACTGCAAATCTGCTGCTCTTTGCTCTGATGAATAGTAGTATTTTTTGCCTTGTCTATCGGTGTAGTAATCAACAGGACGCAGATAAAAAACATCCTCTATGTCTTTCTTACCCTCGACTACATCAATGAATTGGTTGCCCGTGTATCTAAAAGATTGAACATCAAATGATACACCAACTCTATGAGTCCGAGCTTGCTGCATGACACTGTGCGGAAAGTAGCCACAGTTAAAGACAATTTGAGGATGTTCTAGAGGTCCATAATGTCCCCTTTCACCAGCTAAAAGCCGTTTAACAATAATTTCACCGCATTCTGACTCAGAGGGCCATGAGTCGCGCTGATCAAACACGAAAGACTCTGTATAGTCTTGGTGCATAGCAGCGTAAATCACTTGCTGCGGGTTTGCTGTTTTGGCAATAACCTCTACTCGGAATCGATGCATGATTGTGTTGGGGACTTGATTTGTGACACAGACCACAAGAAACGCGCGATCGCACCTAAACGTTTAATCAATCCATCATCATATCTCTGTCTGGTACTTCATCTTCAACAAATTAATTGACTTTACAATTTTTAATATTTTTATGACATCGTACCTAGTCCCCGGTTCCCAGTGCCATTTAATGGTATGTTTGAAAATAACTGATAGTCAAATAGTCAAAGCAGTTTTTCGGATAAAGGCATCAAATAATTTATGGCTTTAACTGCTTCTACCATGCTGCCGTTAGGCACTCAAGCCCCAGATTTTCATCTACCGGATGTGGTATCTGGCAAATCAATATCCCTTGGAATTTTTGCAGACAAAAAAGCGCTCTTGGTAATGTTTATTTGTCAACATTGCCCATTTGTCAAGCATATAAAAGCAGAATTGGCGCAGTTGGGAAAAGATTACATTCCCAGGGAATTGGGAATTGTAGCAATTAGCGCCAATGATGTTAATAAATATCCAGCTGATGCCCCTGAGTTTCTCAAAGAAATGGCAAAAGAACTTAAGTTGAATTTTCCCTTATGCTATGACGAAACTCAGGAAATTGCAAAAGCGTATACAGCAGCTTGCACACCTGATTTCTTTATATTTGATGCAGAGCGGAAACTCGTATATCGAGGACAATTAGATGATAGCCGCCCAAGTAATGGTAAACCCGTAACAGGTGCAGATTTACGCGCAGCAATTGAAGCAATGCTAGCAGGTAAACCAGTTCTGGGTGAGCAAAAGCCGAGTATCGGTTGCAATATTAAATGGAAACCTGGGAACGAACCGAATTATTTTGGCTCTTGAGTTAGGAGTTAGAAGTAAATTCAATTATCAACTAACCACTATCAACTAACATCAATGCTTAATTTCCAAATTGAGGATATAGCATCCCAGTTGGATTTTATCTGCCCGCAATTCGTATTCTACCCGTAAATGCTCTGGCAAAGGGTGTCCGGTGAGAGTTAAGCTGCGAGTAAAATTGCGTAAGCGAATAGGTTCGTGAGGATGTAATGACTCTGTAGGCAACCAATAACGAGTA
>JBPCQW010000222.1:0-26775 GCA_050997715.1 Hassallia sp. | reverse complement strand
TTCTGCTATCTTTGTCCAATCTCCCGGATTATCTGGACTCAAAGCTTTCGCAATATCCAAAAATAGCGATTTGTTGACGGGATTGATCCCCCCTAGCAAAGTATTAGTACCTGTCAGACTGATACCGCTAACATCGGTTGCATCGGTCAGGTTAATCTTGTATACACGCTTGCTAGCAACGGGCTGTGGTGTTGTGGATGGGTTTTGAGTTAGACCTAGTAGTCCGTCTACACCAAACCCGCGATTATCTCGTTCTAGCACCAAGAATTCTTTGTCATTCAAAGCTGTAATTGCACTGATCCCAATATTGCGACCTTGGGAATTTGCCCCAAAATCATCATCCGTTCCGGGAATGCGATCGTTAATATCTGCCAAACTTTCTAATTGATAAATGTACTGAGCAGTACTTTCTCCCTTTTTCGTATCAAATTCTACTAATCTTATATTGCGACTGCGCCGACCATCTGGCGAACCTTCATTTACCAAGGGGTCTTGCAGCAATGTATATAGTTTGCTGCCATCTGGGCTAAGAGTCAATCCTTCAAATCCTCGATTATCTTGACGACCTGTGGTAATGGTTGGACGACCATCAACATAGTTAGGGCTATTTCCGGCTTTAGGAATTATATTTTCTGGAGTTGCAAATGCCCGGATAAATGAGCCTGTAGGACTAAATTCATAAACAGAAGGACCATATTCATCAGAGACGTAGAAATTGCCATTAGAAGCGACAGCAAACCCCTCTGAGTCAAAGCTAAGACTAAGAGATCCTTTACTGCCGTTGGGTAATAAATCAGGCTTCAAGCCGTTGAAGTTTTCACCATTCTTAGTAAAAAGAATAGTGTCTAATAGTTTAAAGTTAGCGATCGCCCCCGTGTTCCGATCAACATCTAAAGAAAATTTCTCTACTCGCGGATTGTAGTCAATGACACCGCCACCAGGACCGCGATCGCTCAAACCATAATAAACGTTTTGGTAGCGATCATAGTAGAGATCCGAGAAAAATCCCAAACGGTTGGCGTTAGCACCATTACCCTCAGAATATAAATCTGTACTTTCACCAGGAATTGTCAGAGTATTGGTCAGAGAAAGACCGTAGGCAGATGTTGCATACCCCGTAATACTAGCTGCACAGACCATCACCGAACAGCTTAATACGGAAAGCCAATGTTTTGCTTTAATCACCGCTAAGACCCAAATAATGACCTTTATCAGCATGTGACTTTGGTATTAAGAACAGGTTAACCGTCAAAGTATGTACTGATTTTTACGCAAAAAATTCATCAAATTTATTTTTTGCTTGATGATAGCTTTACAAAGAAGTTAGGAGCCAGAAGTTAGGAGTTAGAAGCCAGAATAATCCTCGCTGATAATAGTGAATAACTTGTTAGTAAAAAGCCTGCCCTTTATAAACAAAATCAACATAGGTGAGATTCTACTGACTCCAATCTCCTGTCTCCTATCTCCTGTCTCCTGTCTCCTGTCTCCTGTCTCCTAACTCCTATCTCCTGGTATATATGTAAACCAGTGGTGGAGCGGAGTTGAGGTAAAAATTCTCTTAAAAATGGCGCATGAAGAAGTGGTTCGCCCCCATTTAAGCTAATGCTATCGTGTAGACAAGGTAGATTTTGCCGCTCAATCCATTCTATTAAAATGGGTAGTGGGACAGGATTCGAGTGAATTTCACTGATCACGTAATCCAGGCGATCGCTCTATCCTACAACTGGAGGGTGCATTTCAAGTGTGAGCGCTATCACAAAAGTGACAGCGCAAATCACAAAGAGCAAACCGAATAAAAATTTGACATGTTCCCACATTAAGTCCTTCTCCTTGAATGGCACCAAATGACCTCGACCAGGTGTGCGGTTGGTGTAACAGTATTAGCAGTCATTCGATGATAGCAACGCGTACTCGTCGCGCCGACACAACAACAAGGATATTTTTTAGCTTCTTGTTATATTGTGAATCGTCGCAGACGATATTCAATTTCACACTAAGCTAGTAGCAATTAACTTTGATTTCTATTGGTTAAACACCATAGTTCGGTTACTTGCTCTTGAGAAAACAGTGTTTGGCAGATTACATTTATAAGGCAACGAAAGTGCAGAGCTTCATGACTAGCCAACCCAAAGAGGTAGATTTTTCGGTTACTTCCCTAAACGACACGGCTATAGTGCAGATACCCGCACGGTTGAGCGTACTTGAGGCTGTAACCTTTAAGCAAACCTGCCAAGATTTAATCGAGGCAAATTCCCATCCCAAGCAAATAATTATTGACTTTCACCAAACTACTTTTATGGACAGTAGTGGTTTAGGTGCCCTCGTCAGTAATTTGAAAACCGCTCAGGAAAAAGGAATCCCTCTGACATTGCGGAATGTTACCCCTCAGGTAATGGCAGTGCTTAATCTTACAGGACTGGATCAGGTTTTTTCCATTGAGTCTCTTGGAGACACACCCCCAATAGAACCCCAAAAGTTGGGTCAGTTACCGACTACTCATCTGAGCGTGCGCTCTTGGATGAAACGGGTTATAGATATTATCGGGTCATTGGTAGGTTTGGCAATTACGGGAATTTTGTTTATTCCCATAGCGATCGCGATTCAAATCAACGATCCCGGTCCGATTTTCTTTAAGCAAACCCGCTGTGGTTGGATGGGTAAACGTTTTCAGATTTGGAAATTCCGCTCGATGTGTGTCGATGCAGAAGCGAAGAAGGCTCAAGTCAAAAACCAAGTCGAGGGTGCTTTCTTTAAGAATGATAACGACCCTAGAATTACACGCGTAGGGCGCTTTTTGCGGCGAACCAGTTTGGATGAACTCCCCCAATTTTGGAACGTCCTCAAAGGAGAAATGAGTTTAGTTGGCACCAGACCACCCACACCCGATGAGGTGGAACGCTATGAAGTACCGGAGTGGCAACGTTTGGATGTTAAACCCGGTATGACAGGAGAATGGCAAGTAAATGGGCGCTCTACTGTACGTAGTTTTGAGGATGTAATTCGCTTAGACTTGCAGTATCAAAAAAACTGGAGCTTAGTGTACGATTTAAAACTGATTTTCAAAACGGTAGCCGTCCTGTTTAATAGAAATAGTGGTGCTGTTTAGCTTGCCTAAAATCTAAAAAGGGACAAGGGGAGTTTTACTTCAAGCACGCAAATGTCTTATTCTTGTCTTTTAACCTAGAGCAATATGACTTTTGGCTTTTGATTAGAAGAACATCATCGCTTGATTAAATTCGGTAAAAGCCCGACACAGCAGAGCTGTTCTTCAATGCATATAAGACACGGTATGTTTAGAATCCCGGTTTCTCATCCGAAACCGGGATTCTCATCTTTACCCACCTTACGCAAAACATGTGCCAGAAGAAAGATTTTCAAATTGATTTGAGTAAATTTACATAAATTTTTGTAACAGTGCGAGTGCTTAGACGCAGAGGGGTGAAGCAGCGCGGTCTTCTCCCTCATAGAGAGGCTAGCCCCCCCATGAGCGACTAATACCGAAGCGGTAGGGAGTCTTCTCGATTCGGTATTAGTCGCTCCGCGAACGAGCGTCAGGGATTGTCGATAGACATCACTTTTATACTCCTAAGCAACAGAACCCGCAAAGCGATGGTTTTGTTGCTAATATATTTTCTCTTTAAAAATGCCTCTAGGCAAAGCTGGTAGCACACAACTTACAATATTTCCTAAGTTCTACTATCTAAATTTTCTAGTCATAAATTGATTAAAAACCGTGGCAATGCCGCTATAGTTAGCAAAATCTGCCGTGTATCGTGTCCTATTCAACTAATAATTATACGGTTTTTACGTAAATAAAGAATAAAAAAAGATACTCCAATAAATAATCAAATAGTAAAAAAAACATCATCTACTAACTCAGCACATGCTATCAAATTTTACTCAATCTTCAACGAATAATCACTGACATAAAGAGATTTTAAAGCCAAAATGAAAACATAGTTGCTACGCAAGTGCGAAACGATTTTGCTAGCAAGTGTTGTCATTAATTGAACAAAAAACTGCGGTCATTCTGAATAATTTTTTATGCGAATTTTAATTTACTCCTACAACTACTATCCAGAACCAATTGGTATTGCCCCTCTAATGACTGAATTAGCAGAAGGACTAGTCAAACGCGGGCATGAAGTACGCGTAGTTACTGCTATGCCTAACTACCCTGAACGTCAAATATACGAAGGCTATCGCGGCAAGTTATATGTAAATGAATATAAAAATGGCGTTCAAATCCAACGCAGTTATGTTTGGACTCGTCCCCAACCCAACTTGTTAGATCGAGTGTTGCTAGATGCTAGCTTCGTTGTCTCCAGTTTTTTGCCCGCGCTCTTTGGCTGGCGTCCAGATGTAATTCTCTCCACCTCACCATCTTTACCGGTTTGCATCCCAACTGCCCTTTTAGGATGGCTGCATGATTGCCCGGTAGTGTTAAATCTTCAAGATATATTACCAGAAGCGGCTGTTCACGTTGGTTTACTCAAAAATAAATTTCTCATCCAGGTTTTTGCCACTTTAGAAAAATTTGCTTACCGCACTGCAACAAAAATTAGTGTCATCGCGGATGGATTTGTAGACAATTTGCGTTCTAAAGGTGTAGCTGCTAACAAAATTGTGCAAATTCCTAACTGGGTTGATGTTAATTTTATCCACCCTTTACCGAAAGAAAATAATCCTTTTCGTGCGGCACATAACCTAGATGGCAAATTTGTTGTTTTGTATTCGGGAAATATTGCCCTCACCCAAGGGTTAGAAACTGTTGTAAAAGCTGCTGCGACTTTGCGGGATGTTCCAGATATTGCTTTTGTGATTGTGGGTGAAGCAAAAGGTTTGCAGCGATTGCAACAAGAATGTCAAGATATCGGTGCAGATAACGTTTTGCTACTACCTTTTCAACCCCGCGAAAAGCTGCCAGAAATGTTAGCTGCTGCTGATGTTGGTTTGGTGGTGCAAAAGAAAAATGTTATATCCTTCAATATGCCTTCAAAAATTCAAGTGCTACTTGCCAGCGGTCGGGCTTTAGTCGCATCTGTACCCGACAATGGTACAGCAGCAAGAGCCATCAGACAAAGCGGCGGGGGTGTTGTGGTGACTCCAGAAGACTCACAAGCGTTAGCAACGGCAGTTTTAGACTTGTACCAACATCCAGAAAAAGTTAAAACTCTTGGTTATAACAGTCGCCAATTTGCGATTGAGCAATATTCGTTTGACCAAGCCTTAAATAATTATGAGTCGTTGTGTTACTCAGTCAAGGCACAGACTCCAGTCATTAACTCTACAGTAGTGTCAAAACAGCAAGTGTAATCTACAAGAGTACATAGCGATTATAATCGCGGCTACACTGACAATGCCCATCAACGCCTAGGCTGAAACATTTTGACCAGATTAGCAGGAGCTAGTTTAAAACTAGCTCCTGCTTCTGTAGTTTAAATGTTAGAACTTACGCAACCTAAGCGCGAAGAGCGCTTATTTTAGGCACATACGAGTGCCTACTACCAGAAGATTATGTGCCAGTTGCGTAAGTCCTAAATGTGTAAAATATGGGTATATTTGGCAAAAAATTAGGCGATCGCTCAGTTCACCCAATTCCAAGTTATAACTCGGTTAAAATAAGTAATATAAATTTCTCATTCATCAGCAGCGGTTTTTTGCCAAAAGCCTCAATTGGTGATTTACAGTTATTATGCGCGAACAAGTCCTCGCCTGGTTAGCAGAAAATGTTCCTCCTTCTAGAGTCAACCATATTCTCCGAGTAGAGCAGATGGCAACCGAGCTAGCTGTTCATTATCAACTTGAAGATGTAACAAAAGCTGCTACATCAGGGTTGATGCACGATTTGGCAAAATATTTTCCCCCACAAAAACTCTTGGAAATCGCACGTAAAGAAAGGTTAGAAGTTGATTATGTGATGGAAGCTGCCCCCCATCTGTTACATGCAGACGTAAGTGCGATTGTTGCTAGGGATACATTTGGCGTAGAGGATGAAGAAGTATTACAAGCGATCGCCAATCACACTTTAGGTAGACCGGGTATGAGTCTGTTAAGTTGTATCGTGTTTGTAGCAGACACTCTGGAACCAGGACGCGGCGATACCCCAGAATTAGAAAATTTAAGACTCGTTAGCCGAGAAAATATAGATCGGGCTGTTTGGAAAACTAGCGATTATTCTTTAAAATTCTTAATCGAAAGTTCTTCCTTGATTCATCCCCGCACAATCGCTACCCGCAATTGGTTCTTGCAAAAATCAAAAAGCAAAACACAACAAGTCCCTTTGTCAACTTCCGTCGATGGGAACTTCATTACAGCAATTATCAATGCAACTTCATAGACATCAATTTTTTGTTAGTATTCAAAAAAAACAGTTCGCACATTTACAATTCTATTAATTTGAGTTGGATTAAGAATTGTAAAAAATAGTTGCAAAAAAAACAGAAAGCACCTGAGGTTTAATGTCTGATTATTTCCAAGGAATTCCATTACAATCTGTATTTTTAACCAAGAAAGCGGTAGAAAGCTCATCAACTGACGACCAGATGAGTAGAAAATTAGCGGAAACGATAGCCGAAGCCGCATCAGACCGCAAAGCAGGTGATATTGTATTGCTTCATGTAGCATCTGTATCTTACTTGGCGGATTATTTTGTGATGATGACAGGTTATTCAAGGGTACAAGTAAAAGCGATCGCCGACGCAATAGAAGAAAAAGTCAAAACAGAGTTACAACGAAATCCCTTGCGGACAGCAGGAAAAGCCGAGGGAAGTTGGGTTTTGCACGATTACGGTGAAGTGATTGTTCATGTCATGATGCCCAAAGAACGCGAGTTTTATAATTTAGAAGCTTTTTGGGGTCATGCCGAACGCATTGAATATCCAAAACCCTCGGAGGGTGGGGGTAAAACAACATGATTAATTCCTCAGTTTCAAATTGCCCAGTTCCCGTTGAACAGCAACCGCTTAATGAGTATGAAGAATTAAAAAGTTCCTGGCTATTTCGTGATTGCACCTTAAGTTGGCGCGATTATATCATAAAAATGGTTTGGATTTGGGGTTTATCTTGGGTGGTGGCAGCACCAGTTGCGGCAGCAAGTTTTACCCCAAATAAGTATATTGCCCAGTTTGTACTATGTGGAGCCGCTGGAGCGAGTGTAGGGGTAGTTCTGGGACTGACTCGGCTGTATTTGGGCTGGTCTTATATACGCGATCGCCTGTTCAGTCCGGTAATATTTTATGAAGAATCAGGTTGGTACGACGGACAAACTTGGACAAAACCCCAATCGGTGCTAATGCGCGATCGCTTAATCGTCAGCTATGAAATCAAACCAATTATTCGACGCTTACAAATAACGAGTCTTTGCTTGGCTGTATTATTAGTTGTTGGTACGATAATTTGGCATTTACTTTAATAAAGTCAACAGTCAATCAACTTTTGACTCTGGACTCGTGACAAAGGACAAAACAATGATATATTCTCACCCATGACAAGGGGAAAACGAACTCAAGCGGCAGCACTTGAAGTTAGGTTGCTGCGGGAAGGGATTATTGAATCGAGGCACATAGTTCAAGCTGTTGTCTGCGATGAACGGGGACGGGTGCTATCCGTTGCGGGAAACGCCGAAACTGCTACTTTTGTCCGTTCAGCCCTCAAACCATTTCAAGCACTCGCAGTTACCAGCACAGGTACACTGGAGCGTTATAATTTGAGCGATCGCGACTTAGCAATTATCGTATCTTCTCACAAAGGTACAATCGAGCAGGTACGACAAGTATTTAATATTCTTTGGCGTGCTGATCTCGATTCAAATGCACTCCAATGCCCGATTCCCGAAGGTAAAAAAAGTCGTTTGGAATACAACTGCTCTGGTAAACATGCGGGGATGTTAGCCGTATGCCAGCAGCGCCATTTTCCTTTAAATAACTACTTAGAACGCAAACACCCCATCCAGCAGTTCATTGTCAGCAAAGTAGCAGAATTACTACGAATGCCGGCAGAAGAATTTATCAGCGCTCATGATGATTGTGGTGTACCTACCTATTTCATGCAACTTACTCAAATAGCTTCTTTATACGCTCTGTTAGCCTCTGGTAGCAACTTGGATATGGAGCGCATTGTCCGTGCCATGACTCATCACCCCAATTTGGTCGCAGGAGACGGAGAATTTGATACAGAACTGATGCGCTTGGCTCCAGGAGAACTGGTAAGTAAATCCGGCGCCGAAGGAGTGCAGTGCATTTCTCGACTTGGTGAAGGCATGGGATTGGCAATTAAAGTCATAGATGGAGCAAAGCGAGCAAAATACGCCGTCGCTATTCATGTGCTTCAGCAGATGGGCTGGATTAGCCCCAGCGTCGCTCAAAGCCTGTCAGAAAAGTTTATGAGCTTCGGTAAATACAAGCGTTTAGAAGTTGTTGGAGAATTATCACTTTTGTAGTTGCCAAATTTAAAAGCTTGGGTTATAGTGAATAAAGACAACGCGGGATAGAGCAGCCTGGTAGCTCGTCGGGCTCATAACCCGAAGGTCAGTGGTTCAAATCCACTTCCCGCCACCAACTTAAAAAACAAACCCTGTAACCTTTTAGTGTTACGGGGTTTTGTTTTATATTGACTTTCCTTGAGATCCTTGACTCCTCGCTCAAAGTCGGGGATCTTGTTTAGTATTTGTATATTGCGATAAATCACTGAGAGAAAATTGCTGAAATTAAGACAATTTGCAAATTTTCAGCATTCCCACCCTTATGGGTGGGGACTTATTCAAGACTTTCTTGGCTGCTTCACCTTTTTGGGGTCAAACAGCATCATTAATAGTGACGCTGTTAATTTCTTCTAGCTGCCTTCTGGGTGCTGCCACTGGTGCTGCCAACACTCCGCGAATTTTATATCAATTAGCTCTAGATGGGCATCTGTCGTCGGTGTTCACAGTTGTTTCCCGCCAAGGTGTGTTGCAACCTGCTTTGATATTTACTTTGATATTCAGTCTGTTTTATCGGCTTTGGAGCGATCTAAATAGTTTGGTGATGGTGATCACTGTTAGCTATTTATTATGTATCATCATATTCCATTTCGGGCTGTGGTTAAATCGGGGTAAACCAGGGGTGCGATGGGGTTGGTTGTCGCTGTTCTTTTGCTTGGTCGAGACAGTTGCTTTAATAATTGGCGGTTTGGCGTGGAGTTGGCAAAACTTGGCTGCTGGGCTGCTGTCTCCTCTGGTGATTTTGGTCGCGGATGCTGCTATAAGGCGAATTGCTTTTCCACCGTTTCATATCCAGTGGTGGATGCAGCACAGACAGCCCTACAGCACCAAGATTAAAGATTTTGTGGGGTTTCAGGTAGGAATTCTAGTGGCATTGATTTGTGGTGCCGGCACGATCGCCTGGGTAGTTAAGGAGAATTTACAAAAACTCCCCGGCAATACAGATGACAATCTCTTGGCAGTTGTGCTAATGACTCTGGCTTTTATGGGGGTAGCGATCGCCTGCTGGACGACTTTACCACAAATTGCCTCGATTGCTGAAGCCCGTGAAGTGGCTGAAAGTCGCTTTATTACTGCTTTGGATACTGTTCCGGATACTGTTTTGGTATTAGATGAAAATGGAGCGATCGCTCAAGCTAACTTTGCGGCTGAAATACTTTTGGGAATAAACACCAATCACTTCATGGGGTGTCGTCTCAATGAATTATTGATGCGCTGGATAGTGACAACGAAAAAAGAACAAAACTAAAAGTTAATCACGACTCCAGTACGATTATAATCAGCACGAAAGTATTAGATTCAAATTGGGTAACGATTTCGATTAAAGATAATGGTTCGGGAATGAGTGAAAGTGTTAGACAAAAACTATTTGACCCATTTTTTACAACTAAACCTGTGGGACAAGGTACAGGTTTAGGATTATCAATTAGCTACCAAATTGTGGTGGATAAACACAAAGGCAAAATAGAGTGTATTTCTCAACCCGGATTTGGTGCAGAGTTTTTGATTGAAATTCCCATCCGGCACAATTTAAAAGCTAATTAATTGACCAAACTAGGGGCTGGGGGTTAGGGTTTAGGGATTAGGGAAATAAAAAAATCCAGCCCCTCTTAAAGATTTCAAGAAGAAAGTTTTTAAACATGGATTCAGAAAAAATATTTATGTCGAGACACGTAGTGCCAGACATAAGGCGTCTTTATCCAAATCCCCTACTTTTAAGTATGGGGATTCCCTAACCCCTAATCCCTCTTAAAAATTGTGTTGATGCGTAATTGCTAAAAACTTTAAGTTAGTTTCCCTGAATTGTTAGCCAGTAAGCAACCAGGGGAATACTAAGACTGAGTGACGCATGATTAATGCCACTTTATCTCATCATCTCTAAAATTAAAAATCGTGTTGCATAAGCAGACAGATGACAGCAAATTAGAAACATCAATGATGTTTCAAACTGGAAAAATGCGCCTTCCGCGTAGCCTCAGTTCTTTGGAAACCTGGGGCTTTAGTATGACTACCCCACTTACTTGGATAGGTGTTGCAGTCCCAATTAATGCAGCGTTGGGAACGAAAGCAATGTTTGTCTGGCTACCGTGCGTCATAGTGGGAATGCTGCTGAATTTGCAAGTTAAACGCATGGGGATGCATTTTCCAGAGATGTCCGGGGGAACGCCTAATTATACGACTAAGTTGTTGAAAAACTATCCTGGCTTGGGTCGCTATGCAGCCATTGGATACTTTATTGGCTGGGCTTCGGGACCGGCGATGAATGCTATTTTGCTGACGGATCTGATTCAGGCAAACCTGAAACCTTTGGGGATTGCTTGTCCGGAGATGCTGCTAAAAATTGGCTTTACGGTTCTGCCTTTTATTGTGGCTTTTAGTGGGACTCGTGCTTTAGCGCTGCTGCATATGTTTTTGGTGATTCCAGCAGCAGCGATCGCTTTGACTTATAGCATTCAAGGTGTCGGCTGGTTAGCTTTATCGCCAAATAGCCCTGGACTTATCCCCCCTAACCTCGCTTTTGATGCAACGTCTCTAAATTTTGGCGATTGGGCAAAGTACTACTTCATCGCTACCTACGTTGTGTATGGCTGTGAAAGCGCTGCTGCTTTTGTTGCTGATAGCCGAAAACCGCAGAAAACTTTGAAGTTTCTCTCACTGACTGCTTGGTTGATGCCGATTTTGTTTCTGGGTAGTTCTTGGGTACTAATGCAGCTGGCAACACCGGCACTAGGCGAAGATGCTTTTTTGAATCTGTTAACAACTGCCAAGCCATTCTGGGGTCAGTCAGCCTCGTTTCTGGCGACATTGTTGATTGCCTGTGGCAACCTTCTGGGTTTAGCGACTGCGGTTGCTATATGTCCCCGCGTGTTGTATCAATTGGCGCTAGATGGACACATGGCACCTGTCTTTGGGGTTGTGTCTCGTCGTGGTGTTCTCACACCTGGTTTAATATTTACATTTTTAATTAGTCTGGTATTTTTATGTTGGGGTAATGTAACTCAAGTCGTGATGGTGGGTGGGATGGGGTACTTTGCGGCGATAATAGTCTTTCATTTAGCTGTTTGGTTAAAGCGATCGCGTCCAGAAGTACTATTGCCTCGGTGGTCTTTTGGGTTTTTGGTTGTCGAGTTGTTTATTTTTATAGTTGGGGGTTTTGCCTTAGGTTGGCAAGATTGGTTGATTGGTATTTCGTTTCCTTTAACTATTTTGGCAGCAGATGCGGTTATCCGTCGTGTCAGCTTTGCACCAATGCATCCCGCATGGTGGATCAAGCGTCAGCGATCGCTGTTTGACAACGAACTCAAAAAAGATGTTGTCGTGCTGCAAGTATCCATTCTGCTCATATTGATTTCTGGTGGGACGGCGATCGGTTGGTTGATCCGCGCTAAATTAGATGATGCTCCCATTGAAGCTAGTACAAATTTGTTGGCTATTTTGCTGATGTCAATCGCTTTTGTGGGAATTGCGATCGCATCCTGGACAAGTTTGCTACAAGTTGCTTCGATTGTGGAAGCACGGGATGAGGCAGAACACTTATTTAAAGTTGCCCTCGATACGGTTCTTGATGCAGTTTTATTACTAGATGAAAATGGCATTGTTCGCAAGGCAAATAAAGCAGCTTTGCAACTGTTGGAGATGAATACGAATGATTTGCAATCTTTGCATTTAAGTAATTTACTTTCTGATTTGCCCGAAAAACTAGAAAACTGGTCTCCTCGTAGCGAACAAATATTAAAGCGTAATTCCCGCATTCTTGATGTGGCAATTTCTACTAGAATCAATCAAAACATCCAAGAATATATTGTTATTCTGCGCGACATCACACAGCGCAAGCAAGCGGAAGCCGAACTTCGTCAAGCTTTACAGATTAAAAAAGAATTAGCTGCTACTGCTACTGCACAAGCGACTCAATTAAAACTTGCTCTACAAGATTTGCAGCACACCCAAGCGCAGTTAATTCAAACTGAGAAAATGTCCAGCCTCGGACAACTTGTTGCTGGTGTCGCGCACGAAATCAATAACCCAGTTAATTTCATCCACGGCAACTTGACTCATATTGATAGCTACATTCAAGACTTGATCACTTTAATTAAGCTTTATCAAGACAATTATCCCCAAACGACAGAAGAAATTACTAATTTCATCACCGAAATTGACCTCGATTTTTTGATGGAAGATATGCCAAAAACTTTTGCTTCCATGAAAGTAGGCACAGAGCGTATTCGTGAGATTGTCCTTACCTTACGAAACTTCTCTCGTCTTGACGAATCTGATATGAAACCTGTCAATATTCATGAAGGTATTGATAGCACACTATTAATTTTGCAAAGTCGTTTGAAGGCAAAGTCAGAACATCCACCGATTGAAATTATCAAAGAGTATGGTGATTTACCTGAAGTTGAATGTTATGCCGGACAACTTAATCAAGTATTTATGAACATCTTGACTAATAGTATTGATGCACTGGATGATTACAATCAAATAAAAAAAGCAGAAGCGAAAAATAACCAAAGTAAAATTATTATCTATACTAAATTAGTAAATACCGATTTTGTGGCTATTTCGATTAAAGATAATGGAGGGGGGATGAGCGAAAGCGTTAGACAAAAACTATTTGACCCTTTCTTCACAACTAAACCTGTGGGACAAGGTACCGGTTTAGGATTATCAATTAGCTATCAAATTGTGGTGGATAAGCACAAAGGCAAAATAGAGTGTATTTCCCAACCTGGACTTGGTGCACAGTTTTGCATTGAAATTCCCATCCTGCAAATAAAGTAAATAGAGCAGAATTCAGAATTCAGGAGTCAGGAGGGAAGAGGCAGGAGGAGCAAAGGGAAGAGTCAGGAGGAGCGGAGTAAAAAAGTCTTCATATTTGATTTTGAAGTGTAGGTTGTGTACATGACTTATTTGCAAACTGCTGTAAATCCAGACACTAGGAGCGGCGATCGCCTACCATATAGATCCGATGCCAATTTCTAAATGCTATGTCTGCTAATGCCTCTGCCACAATCACCACACCCCAAGCACAAATCTCGATTCCGCCACTATTAGGCGCTTCTCTGGAGGAATTGACGGTTTGGGTGCAGCAACAAAAACAACCCGCTTACAGAGGAAAGCAGCTGCATGATTGGATATATAACAAGGGTGTGCGACATCTTAACGATATCTCTGTTTTTTCTAAACAATGGCGTGCAGAAGTTGCAGATATTCCCATTGGACGCTCTACTCTACATTACCGCTCTGTCGCACCTGATGGCACTGTCAAGTATCTTTTAAGATTGGCAGATGGTGAAATTATTGAAGCTGTAGGTATTCCCACTTTTCGCTGGGGAGACAAGGGGACAGGGGGACAAGGGGGACTCCTTGGAGACAAGGGGACAGGGGGACAAGGGGGACAAGGGAGAGGAGAAAGTAGTCAGTTACTTGAAAGGTTGACTGTTTGCGTTTCTACGCAGGTCGGTTGCCCAATGGCTTGTGATTTTTGTGCTACTGGTAAAGGTGGCTATAAGCGCAATTTAGCACGACATGAAATTGTCGATCAAGTTTTAACTGTACAAGAAGATTTTCAACAACGAGTTAGCCATGTAGTATTTATGGGTATGGGTGAACCGTTGTTGAATGTAGATAATGTTTTAGGTGCGATCAAATCTTTAAATAAAGATGTGGGAATTGGACAGCGATCGCTTACTTTATCTACTGTCGGCATACGCGATCGCATTCGTCAATTAGCTGAACACCATCTGCAAGTTACTCTCGCTGTTAGTCTCCACGCACCTAACCAAGCACTGCGAGAACAACTTATTCCCAGCGCACATTCTTACAAAATTGAAGAATTGCTTACTGAATGTCGCGAATACGTAGAAATTACCGGACGTCGCGTTAGTTTTGAATACGTTCTTTTAGCTGGGGTGAACGACTTACCAGAACACGCATTACAATTAGCAAAATGTATGCGAGGTTTTCAAAGTCACGTTAATTTGATTCCCTACAATCCTATCAGCGAAGTCGATTATAAACGCCCAAATAATGATCGTATCCAAGCTTTTGTTACAGTTCTCAAACAGCAAAATATTGCTGTTAGTGTCCGCTATTCTCGTGGGTTAGAAGCTGATGCAGCTTGTGGACAACTAAGAACGAGTAAAAAGTAATTAAGAGTTAGTAATTTTTTCTTAACAGACGCGAAATTTCGCGTCTCTACCTTTTAGCAAGAATACCTGGAGCATAAGCCTCAATTACTTTACCAGTGAGGGTGCAAGATATCATTAAGTAGTCACAACTTGGGCATTGTGTCCGAGTCAATTGACTATGAGAAATATAATGTCTTTCACCTTCGCTGCCGCAGTTTGGGCAACGAACTTTTTGTACTATTTGCATTTTAAAATTCCTTGATGTAGTAATTTTTTATGGGTAAAAGCTGCGAATTAAACCAGTAAATCTTCTGGCTTGAAGCAAATGAGAAAAAAGTGTCAATTAAACCAGTAAATCTTGCGATTTGACACAATCTAACAAAAGCGACTATATTGTGTCATCATCTTCAAGAAAAGTTTAATTTCATAAAATGTTCTTGTGGTTTTATTATCTTAATCATTAGGCACTCAACACATCCAACTTTAGACATATAAATTAAATTTGTCAAATGCATAATTCTTCCATATTCGCTGATCCCTATCAATAAAGCCTTGAGACTAAGTAATTTACAGTTGCTTTTACTTTGTTTTTACTGTTATAACAAACCTCCAATTTGAGTATAAGTACTATTTGTAGTAAAAAGTTAAAATTCCCAAATAACTGTATTGTTAGTCACAAAAATATTGATTTTAAGATTTGCTTAAGGTTTAGGTGATGTTCATAACGCTATAGCAGTTTGATCGGGAGAGCGTGAAAAGCGAGATTCCCGACAACTTGTGCGAAGTCAGGAATCTGAAGACTATGAATTTGAGCGCTTGCGTGCAGACTACGTGAACACAAATCATTTAGAATTGCGATATTGAGAGTTAATTTTGAAGATAAACTCAAGAAAAAATGCTCATACTGTGAATTAATAGCATGAGCAATTGTTAGCTAATTCTATTTATTGGTAATAGGTAATGCCCGATTATCAATTAGCGATATCACCAGTTAATGCCTCTTAGGAAGGATGAAAATAATCGTAAATCTCTTGCGCTAAACGCGGACCAATTCCCGCAACTTCAGCTAGTTGTGCGGGTGTCGCTTGTCGGATATAATCAACAGACCGAAAATGTGCTAAAAGCTGCTTTTGTCGATGATGTCCCAAACCGGGAATTTCATCTAAACGCGATCGCTTTAATTTGTCACTGCGTTGCTGACGATGAAAACTAACTGCAAATCGATGCGCTTCATCCCGCAAACGTCGTAACAACTGCACTCCTGGTTGTTCAGCTTCTGTTTCCAATGGAGCGGATTCTCCTGGAAGAAAAATCTCCTCTCGCTGCTTTGCTAAACTGACGACTCGCAAATCTTCTAACAAATTCATCTCTTGCAATACAGCGACAACTGAAGATAATTGACCTTTACCGCCATCAATCATAATTAAATCAGGAAAATCTGGATTACCCTGTCTTAATAACTCCGGATCTTCGCTATATTTACGAAAGCGACGCTGGATAACTTCAGCCAAACTCGCAAAATCATCTGAATGTCCAGCAGTCACTGTGGGATTTTTGATTTTGTAGTGACGATAATTCTGGTTAGCGCTGATTCCGTCGATAAACACGACTTGGGAAGCGACTGCATTTGAACCTTGGATGTGTGAGATGTCGTAACCTTCGATGCGGTGAGGTAAGTCGGGTAAATCGAGAATAGCGGTTAAATCTTGCATAGCTTGGTGATTGCGATCGCCCAATTTTTGCATTCTTTGCAATTCAAACTGAGCATTTCGCTCTACCATCTCAATCAATTCTGCCTTAGTTTGCCGTTGCGGAGCCAAAATCGTGACTTTTCGTTGTTTGCGTTGAGTCAAGACATCCGCTAATATTTCCCCATCTGGTAACTCGTGCTGTACCAAAATCTCTGCGGGAATTTCCACCGCGTCGGCGGTTTGATAATGTTCCTCCAAAACTCGTTGTAAAATAGCTCCAGGTTCAGCGTGAGTATCGGCAACGAAACCCAAACGTCCGACAAGTTGCCCTGCCCGAATTTGGAATAATTGAATACAAGCGTGTTTCTCATCGCCCGCCAGAGCGATCGCATCCCGCGAAACGGTATCATCGGGTAAGGCAACTTTTTGATTTGAAGAAAGCGACTTCAACCCAGCGATTTGATCACGAATTCTTGCCGCAGACTCAAAATTCAACGCTTCTGCCGATTTCTGCATTTGTTGTGTCAAGATATCAATTAGTTCCTGACTTCGACCTTGAAACACCATCGCCACTTTTTGCACAGTTTTGCGGTATTCTTCTGGTGTAATCAGTTGTTGACACACACCCGGACAGCGACCTAAATCGTAATTTAGGCAAGGACGGTCTTTGAAAAGTGGTTGGGGTCGTTGTTTGAGTGCGAAGATGCGTTTAGATATGCGTAATATTTCCCGTAATAGGTGAGAATCAGTATAAGGTCCGTAAAACTTATCTTTTTCGTTACCGCTTTTACGTTTGCGAGTGATGAAAATACGCGGATATTCTTCAGACCAAGTAATGCAGACGTAAGGATATTTTTTATCATCCTTTAGCAGGACATTAAAATATGGTTGGTGCTGCTTGATTAAGTTTGCTTCTAGCGCTAGAGCTTCAGCTTCGGTATCGGTGACGATAAATTCGATTTCCGTTACCTGCTTTACCATTGTTGCGATGCGTTCGCTTAGTCTTTGCGAATCGCGGAAATATGAACGGACACGCGATCGCAATTTTCGCGATTTGCCTATATAGATTATGCGATCGCTTCCGTCACGCATGAAATAAACCCCAGGTTCCGGGGGAATTTCCACCAGACGGTTTTCCAGACGTTCTGGATCTTTAAGCAGTGGTACTATTTGAGCAGATGTTGTCACAACTATTAGGTAGCTTCACAAATATACCTATCTCTATTTTAATAAAGATTCATCTAATTGTGTTGATTTTATAAAGTAAATATTAAACACACAGTCAACTTTATGTCTTTACTTTCAGTATTGGCATTTTTTAAATCTCTTATATTTGCTTTTATTTTTTATAAATTTATAGTTTCTTTACTATATAGGTGACAGAGCATGATTAATTTATTTATTTTTAAACTAAATAACTTTTTTATTTTTACATTTTATTATTATCATTTTTTTTGACCATTATCCAAGCTAGGTCTGTTACTTTCTTCGCTAAATCAATACTTGTATTGGGCATTTTTCTATAAAGTTGTTATGTTCTTTCTTAATTAATAAGCAAAATTCCTGAGTTTAACTTAACTGTAAAACATTAAGCGAATTAACGGATTTAGCAATTTCAACATATTGATTATGATTGAAACTGTAAACAATACGATATTAGATGCGATAAAAACAATGAACCTGCAAGATTTTGAATCTCAATATCGTAACGCTATGGATGAAACACTCAACGAACTCCAAACAGCAATGTTACTCATAGCACAAGCTCAACGTAAAATTTCTGTAATTGGTAATAACGTGCAAAACCTGAGTCAGATTGTTGAAGAGTTCATTGTCAACCAAAAATCTGAATAAACTCACACCAAACACGAAAGTCTATTTACTTTTCAAAGCCAACTCTTCTTCAATTGCTTGAATCAAATCAGTTAGATTTACAGGTTTAACAAAATACCGACAAGCTCCTAAATTTCTAGCTCGTTCTTGATCTGCCTTAAAAGCAAAAGCTGAAACTACAATAATAGGGATGTTAACATAATCTGGTTTATTCTGCATTTTTTCAAGCAGGGTATAACCATCAATATCTGGCAATTTTAAGTCTAATAAAATTAATTCTGGCTGGAATTGTTTTAGAGTTGAGAAAAAACTTGAAGCCTCTGATAAACTTTGGACATCATAATTACAATATTTGAGATAATCACAGAGCAATATTCTATTAATTTCATTATCTTCAACTAGCAAAATTCGTTTGGATTGATCTAATTGAAACTGCTGCTCTATATGAAAGAATCTTGCTATCATTTCTATCTATTGTCTAATGTCAAAAAAAAATATTGCCATCAAACAAGGCAATAATACATAAATATGATGAATTAAATGAAGAGTTGGATTAGGCGATGTAGTTATAATTCTTAAATTAAGTTGCTCTGCACTACTATATCTAATTAATTTTATTTTTTAATTAAAAAAAATAGATTTAAGTAAAAATTAAGATTGTTTCCAATTAAACAAGAAAAAATTAGGTTAAGTGTACTTCTTACACAACTCGCCTCAAACTCGTCCATCCCCGGCACTGGCTCGTTTTTGCGGTTTGTTAATAGATGAAGAGAGGGAAAGGGAAACCCTTAGCCTATTTTCATTTTTCTCTGCTGGGTGAGAAACAAACTAGCGATCGCTATTAGCCCTAATATTGTCGAGGGTTCTGGTATCCTTCTTTTAGGGGGAGACGCAGGCTCTTTCCAAGTATTAGTATATGTAAGCGTTTCTTTGGCTTTATTATGCCCAACGTAATATTTATAGAAAGTTTTGCCGTCAATTGTCTCATTTGACACTTCACTAGCTTGAATAACTTCTTCTATATTGCTTTCTGCTTTTTGCAGCAATTGCGAAACTTCATTACCAGTTGTATGTTTACCAGCCAAAATTCTCTGTGTATCGAAATCGTATGGTCGAACTTGGTTCAAGTTCAAAGGTAGTTCTAAATTCAAGCTGGTGTGATTATCATCCAATGAATTTACTGAAGAATTTCTGATGAAGTTCTCAGTTTTAAATGAGAAGGCTGAGGCTGGGTTAGCAGCGATCATCAATCCAACAACGGTGACAAAAATCGCGATGAATCGTGTCTGTACTAGCCACAGTGCTAGGCAAAATTGGCACGGAAGCATTTTTAATGTTGAATTTTGAGATAAGCTTGAGCGTCTGCTTTTAGCGCTCATAACCTTAGTAATTTTGAATTGTTTAGTTATTATCATGTCAGCCGCATCCTTGACTTTTGAAGCTACGATTTTAGCTCAACACGGACTAAATATACTTTTTTATAGTAATTTCTAGTATTATGTCCTATGTAATTTTACCTGTAATTTGCAGAGAAACTACAGGTAGTCAAGGCGGAAACCATAAATTTATCGTTAATTAGAGATGAAGAGTTGATAAATTGCTTACAGAAGAGGGGGAAAGGTTGAGTAGTTTTAAACATTCGTACTATTTTTAAATAACTCCATCCCTTTCCCCTTTAACCTTTTCCCCTCTTAAAAAACCCCTTTACCCCTCTTTTTCATAAAAACTTAGCTATTCTCTCGACAGCGGTGGTTAATATAGTTGGCTCATGGACTAAAGCAAAGCGAACATATCCTTCTCCAGATTTACCAAACCCTGCACCCGGAGAAGCCGCAACCCCAGTTTGTTCGACTAACTCAGTACAAAATTCTATAGAATTTTGACTCCAATGTGGTGGCAACTTTGCCCAAATATACATTGTTGCTTGGGGAGTAGGAACCTGCCAACCAATGCGGTGTAAAGCGCTAATAAAAGCATCACGACGTTGTTTGAAGGTAGCAACAGCAGCATTCACCCCAGCTTGAGGACCGGTAAGAGCGGCGATCGCACCATTCAAAATTCCCCGATACTGATTAAAGTCAACAGCTGCTTTTACCTGACGTAAAGCGTGAATCAACTCAGCATTACCAATGGCATAACCAATACGGAAGCCACCCATATTATATGACTTGGACAAAGTGAAAAACTCAATCGAGACGCTTTTATCCGGGTCAGCTTGGAAAATTGAAGGAGCCAGAGGGGAGGATGGGGAGAAATTCTTTTTTGTTTCCCTTGTCCCCTTATCCCCTTGTCCCCTTGTCTCCTTGTCCCCTTGTCCTCCTTGTCCTCCTTGTCCTCCTTGTCCCCCTTGTCCGTCCCCAGTCTTGTCAAATACTAAATCTACGTAGGGGAAATCGTGAACGAGGACGAGATTATTAGCTTGACAAAATGCTACAGCTTCTTGAAAGAAAGATAATGGCGCGATCGCGCTGGTAGGATTGTGAGGATAGCTCAATACCATCATCCGCGACTGTGCCAAAACAGGCGCGGGAATATCGCTAAATACTGGTAAAAAATTGTTTTCTTCTCTGAGTGACATCGGGTAAATTTGACCGCTGGCTAAGTACACTCCGCCTGCATGAGAAGGATAGCCCGGATCGAGTAATAAGGCAAAATCTCCAGGATTCAAGACTGCTAAAGGTAAATGTGCCGTCCCTTCTTGAGAACCTATCAGGGGTAGTACTTCAGTTTCTGGATCAACTTTTATACCAAATTTTTGCTCGTACCAGGTAGCTGCGGCTTGGCGAAACGCTTGAGTACCATTAAACAGCAAGTAGCCGTGAGTACTTTGATCATTTAAAGATTGAGCGATCGCCTCAATTACGTGCGTCTCGGCTGGTAAATCAGAAGACCCCAGAGACAAATCTATCAACTGTTGCCCAGCAGCTTTAGCTATTGCTTTGGCTCTGTCCATCTCTGCAAATACATTGAATTGCAGGGGTTGTAAACGTTTCGCAAACTGCATTTTTAGTTAGGAGTCAGGAGTCAGGAGTTAGGAGTCAGGAGTCAGGAGTCAGGAGTTAGGAGTTAGGAGTCAGGAGGTAGGAGTTAGGAGTTAGGAGTTAGGTAGAGACGTTACTAAAGAACGTCTCTACGGGGAGTCAGACAACTTGCGACTAATTATTGCTTAAATGAGTTTCCAGAAAGCTGAGTAATTTTTCTTTACCGATGACTCCCTCACTCGAAGCTAAGACAGTGTTTCCTTGAAATAGCCGGAGGGCAGGTACACCTTCAACCTGATACTGTTTAACAGTCTCTGGGTTAGGATCTACTTCCATTTTGACGATTTTCAGGCGATCGCTGTATGTATTGGCAGTTGAGTTAATTAGTGGTGACATCAATTGACAAGGTCCGCACCAAGAAGCCCAAAAGTAAACCAATACTGGCTGTTCGGCTTTTAAAACTTCGGTTTCAAACTCAGCATCAGTTATGGTGGCTACACCCTTACTCATTGCAGTCTCCATCCGGTGGCAGGATTTATATTGGCACACAAAATACTCTATCTCAAAGTCGTCAATAGTCCACAGTCAATAGTCTAAAGTCAATAATCCAGAGTCGAGTGGCACGCTCGTTCCCAGTCTCAGACTGGGAACGTCCTACGATGGGCTGCTGCCTCCTGATTTCATCGGAGGCAGAGCCTCCCCTAATTGCGTGGCAAAGCAGAGTTTTGTCACGAGAACTTTTGACTCTTGACTAAATCATTTTGACGCGAAATCCCACGCTTTTCGGTCGTGGGACTGTTGATGTGAAGATTTTTCTGATAATGTTACATTTGATCCAATTGTTTTTTTAGCGATTCCAACTCGGCGTCAACCACTTCCGGTTGTTGATTAGGTTTGGGAGTGGTGGTTTGTCCTGGCAATAAAGGTTGATTTGGTGAACTAGCTGGTGCCAGCGACGCTTTCAAAGCTGCCAATTCATCGTCAACATCGCTACCAGATTCCAATTTGGCAAATTGGCTTTCTAAATCGACACCTGCTAACTCTCCTGCCGACTGAGCGCGAGCTTCTTGCATCAAGACTTTTTCTTCCATCCGCTCGAAAGCTGACATTGCGCTGCTGGTATTCATCCCGCGCACCATGCCTTGAAGTTGCTCTTGAGCCTTAGCAGTGGTGATCCGCGCTTTGAGCATTTCTTTCTTGGTTTTTGCCTCAGAAATTTTGCTCTCTAGCTGGATTAAGTTGCGCTTGATACTTTCTACCTGAATAGTTTGCTGATCCAGGCTGGTTTTAAGCGCAGTGTTGGTGTCGGTGTAAGTCTTTTTCCGCTCTAGTGCTTGGCGTGCAAGGTTTTCATCACCTTTTTGCAGCGCTAGCTGGGCATTACGTTGCCACTTATTTATTTCATTTTGGGCATCATTATACTGCTTTTCTGTACGTTTTTGAGCAGCAATTGTCTGGGCGACTCCCTGACGCAGCTGCACTAAGTCTTCCTGCATTTCCAGGATGGCTTGTTCCAGCATTTTTTCTGGATCTTCGGCTTTAGCCACCAGGTCATTCAGGTTAGCACCAACTACTCGTCTAATGCGATCAAATAATCCCATAACTTTGTTTTTCCTTTTGCGATTTACGCGCTTTGAACGGATATCAAGGCTTTTTTACTGTTTAATAGCTACCTATTTCAATTTAATCTTTTCGCTTTGGATTGGTAGCTTTACACAACCCTTAATTTCTAAGATATGCTTTAGTCTGAATAATTGCCCAATGTTTACGGTTCGTGACCTTTAGGTATTTGCGCTCTAAGAATTTAAATTCTTGCCTGGGTGCGGTACGTTTTCTGTGCCACTTAAAAGCTGCACTTTCATCGCTCCTAGTTCCCCATCAATACTATTGTTAGATTCTAAAGAGGTAAATTGAGAAAGCAAATCATCGCTATCGAGTTCTGCTATTGCTTCTGATTTGGCTTCGAGTTGCAAAACTTTTTCTTCCATCTGCTCAAAAGCGTTTAAACTGCTAGTGGTAGATGAATTGCTCAACATTTCTTGAAGTCGGTAAGACGCTTCAGCAGAGCGAGCGCGAGCGATGTACATATCTTTTTTGGTTTTCGCTTCCAAGATTTGAAATTCTAGCGATCGCATATCTTGTTTCATTTTAACTATCAGACTATTTTGCTGCTTTATTTGAGCTGCAAGAGCATTGTGTGTTTCTTGATAGGCACGACGTTTGGTAAGAGCTTCCCTAGCTAAAGGTTCATTATTGGCTTGTAGCGCTAATTGAGCGCGACGATACCATTCCTCTACTGTTGACTTAGCCTGAGCGGTTTGTCGTTCGGTGCGTTTTTGAGTCGCGATCGCTTGTGCTACTGCTTGCCGCAATTGCACCAAATTAGTTTGCATCTCCATAACGGCTTGCTCCAGAATCTTCTCTGGATCTTCCGCACTGCCCGTCATACTATTGAGATTAGCGCGAATCACCCGTTGGATACGCTTCATCAGTTCCATTTCGGCTCTCCATTCACTTTTTGCTCGCAGTGTCAACAGCTAGGGATTAAGTAGATGCTTTTTTCATGGTATCGTAGATTTTCGCTCCTTAAGGTTGCTGCACCCGCGCTTTAATTCCTTTCGACTGTAGTAGCTGCATCTGTTGTTTTACTTGCTCTTTGCTTTTGAGCGCACCCAGATAAATGAATTTTTTATCAGGTGATAAATAAGCATCGGGAATTACTACCCGTGCAGAGGCGAAAGCGCGATCGCCTTGATTGTCTGTAACAATATGATAAAATCCATCCGCTGAAGGTTTTACTTCTGAAAGCGGTTTTTCTGGCTTTGGTGAAGTTGTAGCTTTTGGTGCCAGTAAATTTTCTCCTGGCAGGGGTTGTGCTTGTTGTATTGGCACGGCAGGTGGATATACTGGTATTTGTGCCGCCACAGGGCTTGGTATTACTGTAGGAGTCGGTTTCGGTTTGGGTTTTAAGCCAACTACGTCATTAGGATCGTTCACCTCTGGAAATTCCTCGGTGGCGAGATTGGGATACTTCGGTATGGGGGTAGTCGGTGTTTCCAGTTTTCCTTTCTCAGTATTTTTGACATTAGTTGTCGATGCCGTTGGTGACGAATTTGGCTGAGACTTGCCACCAAAACTAAATACAGACAAGCTTTTTGGATTAAAAAGTACGTATCCTAAAGTTAAACTTGCTACTAAAAGCAATAACATCGAGCCAATCCCCAAAGGTGATAACAGACTGTCGCTGTTAGTTGGCTTTCTTTTTTGTGGTTGTTCTTCTGTCAAACTTCGCAGCAGTGCTTCAGATGATTCTAAGTAATCGTCTGGCTGTTTGGGGGTGTCATCTGATGGGGTATTTTCGGTTTTCTCAGATTTGACAACCGCAGGCACAATACTGCCATTTGCCTTATTAGGTGTATCTGTTTTATCTATAACCTCAACCTGAGGAGGTTTTGGCAACTCAGTATTTACCGTTGTCGCCGCTGCTATTTGTTGAGGAGTTTCATCAACAGATACGGACGGGGTATTAGGTTGAAGAACGGTCTGTTGTTGTCGTACTAGAGAAGTTAAAGTTGATATCGGTTTTTTGGACGCGATGCCTGCGGCAAGGACTCCGTCCAACGCGGCGATCGCACTCTGCTGGGATTGAAGTGCGTTACTACTGACGCGGCTTTGGTTAGGTGTGTTGTATCCGGTTCGTGTACGTCGATAGCGGGCTAACTCTTGATCTAGTTGCACTTCTAAACAAGCTAGTGCTGCTGCTAGTTGTGGCTTCAACCCAGGTGTTTTCGACGATTGAGTACCCAAATGTCGCATTTCTTGACTCATAGCCTGTCTGCCTCAAAGGTACATTACTGGATTAACTTAAAATACATGTGTGCCAATCCTAACGAAAATTCCAACAATAGATTTATCGTTTTTGTGGCAAGTTAAAATTTTTGCTTTTGGTTTACGCGAGATGTCTTTGAAATCAGTTAATGATATTTTAAGTCTTCCGGAAATTCAGATATTATTGCACCAACAACCATTTCCCCGCTTGCTCAAGTGTTGGGCTGAAGTGGTAGGAAGTGCGATCGCAACTCATACTCAACCATTGTCGATTCAGCGCGATGTCTTGCGGGTGGCAACTTCTAGCGCTGCTTGGGCGCAAAATTTGACTTTCGAGCGTCAGCGGCTGCTTGTAAAGTTGAATGAAAAACTACCCGATCCTTTAGTAGATATTCACTTCTCTACTTCTGGTTGGAAGCGTCCCCAAGATAAAGCAAACCAGCAAAAAACGCTTTCGCCATCTGAGCATCCCAGTTACCTTGGTGATCAGACAAGCGTCAAGCGCGATCGCGCACCCACTAAGAATGCGAATGCTGCTTTTGAAAATTGGAAGTCCCTTATGCAAGCGCGATCGCATAATTTACCTATTTGTCCTCAATGTCAATCTCCCACCCCACCAGGCGAAATTCAGCGCTGGGGTGTCTGTTCTATCTGTGCTACTAAGCAGTTTTCTAGTAGTTTTTGAAGACAACAAAAAAATATATGAACGTAGTAGGCGTAAATAGCGCCTATTTACAGCACACACGAGTGAGTCCCGCAAAGAAAAAACCTTATTTAGGCTCTGATATTTTTTCTCTCAAATATAGAAAAATTATATTTATCAAGTAGTATTCCTCTAGATATACTTATTTAAATTTCTCCTAATTTCCCCCTAAATTTATGCCAGCTATGTTATATGACATTCTTTGAGGTTAATTTAATACCCTGACTAAATCTAAAACATAAGGCTTAACCTTGATCCCTAATGCTTTTGAGCCTCATATTGCTATATTTCCGATCAGTTAATTATTGCCAAATATGACACAAATATAAAAATTTCCTAAAGTTAATCTTTTCATCGGGATCGCTAGAACATATGCTGAATATAAGATTTATCGCTTTGATAGGTATTTATATGTAGAGCAGAATTGAAAACAGAAATCAGCCCTAACGGGATTTAAGATAAACTCAGATGAAACCCATTAAAGTCTTGACTTCTGCCTGTCGATATTGTCATCATTACAAGCCGGAAGGACGCCGTGGTGGACTTTGCCAACAGTTGGGAGCGCCAGTTCTCGCAAGTTGGAAGGCTTGTTCTTTCGCGCTCCCACCGTTTGCACCTAGTTGGGAAAGTTTGGAAGATGTTTGGAGTTTGCCCGGTGCAACACCAGTTTTAGCTTCTAGTTCTTTAAGTTGTAGTTTAGATAAAATTCCAGTTGCTTCTGTTTCCCAAACAGCCGTCTATACATCTGAACAGGCAGAAGCTCAGGCAGTTTTAATTTAAGGCTGATTATTACCAAACTCTTCAAATTACTCTTCCCAAAAGAAACTTGGTTATAATATTTGTCAATTTGTAAAGAAACTTCACATCTTCAAAAATCGCACCTTTAAGCAAAGATGCGATTTTTGAGTTTTTAAGGTAGCCAGGGAAAGTCCCGAAAATTTGGCGGACGCTTTTCGAGAAAAGCTTGTTTGCCTTCAGAACCTTCTTCGGTCATGTAATAAAGTAAAGTGGCATTACCTGCGAGTTCTTGCAAACCAGCTTGTCCATCACAATCGGCATTAAATGCGGCTTTAAGACACCGAATAGCGATCGGACTTTTTTCTAAAATCTCTTGTGCCCACTGAATTCC
>JBPCQW010000206.1:0-5058 GCA_050997715.1 Hassallia sp. | reverse complement strand
AAGCTACATAAAACCTGCTACTAAAGAAGTATTTATGAGAGGGAAAAAAGCAGCGCTTCGCGCACCGCTAACTGAGGTGCTAGGATATTGTAGTCGGCGCTCTAATTCCCCCTGTAAATGGACAAAGCATTAGATGAAACGCTTTCTCTCAAGATTGCTCAAAGCGTAAAAAGCAAGGCTAGAACTCCGTTTGACAATGCTTACAAAGCAGCATTAGCGACTGAGGGAGCAACTTATGTGCAAGGCTTTTTAGTTATTGGTCGCAAGTCTTACAAACCGATTGAACATGCTTGGATTGAGTTAAGCGATACTTCCGGCAAGGACTCTGTTGTATGCATTATCGATCCTACCCTACCGCACCTGAATAAAGACGAGCAAGAATTCTGGTACTTTCCAGCACAAAGCTTGAGCGTGAAAAAACTGAAAGCGATAATCGAAGAATCGAAAGAAGATTATCCAGAAGACGAACCGCTACCAGTTTATGGTGATGCACCTTATGAATATTATGGTGATGTGATGTTAGGTGGCAAAGACTACTTAGATGCGTATCAAGCAGCAGAAGCTAAGTCTCAAGAATTAAATCAACCAAACCTTGACCTTAACTAAGTACAGCATTGCATAAGTGCGATCGCGAAAATTTGAACAAAAACTCTGCGCTCCTCTGCGTTTAAAAAGACTACGAATTCATCAAATCCTATAGTAAATAATAATCTTAATTCGATTTACCATCACTACCAAAGTATTCTCGATAGCCACAAATTTTGTCTCCCCGCACATCAAAAGCAACAGCTACACGATTTTTATAAGGTTCTTTGTACATCATTCCCTCATCACGAAACTCAAAAACCACCGTCGTTTCATTGCTGGTAACGTTGTCTAAAGTCAGAGTTAACCCAGAACTGAAGACTTCATTAAAATAATCACAAAAAGCTTTTGCTTTCTGTTTGCCGACATTTAAACCGTGAAATTTTCCCATCGGAAACCAAAAGCTAAAGTCTTCAGTAAGCATATCGAGAAACGAGTTCCACTCCCCTGTTGCCAAACCGTGTTGAAAGTGTGTAAATGCTTGATGTGCAACTTTTAAAGTATTTTCTGATTGTTCTGCCATTGTCACCACCCATTGACTAAAATCTGACAACTACTTTGCCGCAATTCTTACCAGTAAGTAGATATTCCACAGCAGCCGGAATCGATTCTATGCCGTTGAACACAGTTGAGTCAATGGCAATTTTTAGTTTGTCAGTGTAAAACAAGTTTAACAGGCGATCGCGTGCCTCTGGTATATATTCTTTATAATGCGGCATCAAAAAACCTCGCACAGAAGCAGCTTTCCACATCAGTTGATGATAAATCCGAGGTTGTAGCACCTGTTGTACATTTAGAGCATATTCGGAAATGTAGCCAATAGTAACTAAACGTCCACGAATTGCCAAATTTTCAACGCAGGTATCGAAAACTTGTTTACCGACACATTCAAAAATTAAATTAATGCCATTGTTAAATTCTTGTTTGAGGATTTGGTTGAGGTTTTCTGTACGATAATTGATAATGCGATCGCACCCTAATTCTCTCAATAACTTTGCCTTAGCCTCAGAACTACAAGTACCAATGACATGATTACCTGCTAACTTTGCCAATTGCACCGCAATATGACCTGTTCCCCCTGCTGCTGCTGTCACTAAAACCACTTCATTACTTTTCATCTCCCCCACTTGTTCCAATGCAACCAAAGCTGATACACCTGTAGGCATCAGGGTTAGCACTTCTGGTGTTGCTTCCCGCACCTTCACCGCTAAGTTTGCATCGATAACCTGATATTCTCGATAACCACCACCAAGCGCTGTAGTTATGACAGCATCACCTATTTGAAAATCTTTGACATTTTCACCCATAGCGACAACTTTTCCCACTGCTTCCACACCCAAATCAAAGGGAGGAATTAAGTTAACATAGGGAACATCACCACGACAAAGTAAGGTATCAAAGCCACCGTTAATGCCAGCGAATTTGTTTTGAATTAAAAGTTGACTAGCAGCACGTTTGGGAATAGGCAGATCGACAATTTCAACGGCAGATTGAAAATCTTGGCTAAGTTGCTTTGCTATTAACTTTCTGTAGGTTTTTGCGTTCATTTTAAAATCTTAGTTTGACTTTTGTTTTGAAATTATATAAATATTGTCTGACTATTATGATATTGTCTCTCGTGATTAATCTAATTTTTTAGATGATTTAGTTTTTCGGTATAAAATTACTACTATTAGTTAGTTTTGCTAATTCAGTATTTATAAAAAATTAATACTGATTTAATTAATTGTAAAGCTATTTCTGCTGTGGCAATTACATTGATTTCCAAATTAAATTCAGGAGATACGTCATGTCCTCTCGCACAGTCATTATTCCAAACGGAATGGAACTTATATTTGAAAAGTTTCATTATTGCCCTGGTATTAAAGTTGGGAATACCTTATATATTTCCGGACAAGTAGGTAGAGATGATAATTTGCAAGTTGTTAAAGGAATAGAAGCCCAGTTTGTTCAGGCTTTTGAGAATGTTAATAAGGTGCTAGAAGCAGGAGGAGCTACATTCAATAACGTGGTCGAGATGATTACATATCATGTAACTGGAGCGGGACTAGGTGAACTTCAAACAGAAGCACTAGCTTCTGCTGAATCACCTAATATAATTCCATTTTTACCAATCTTTATGCAGGTCAAAGACCGCTATTTCATCAAAAACTTTCCTACATGGACAGGTTTAGCTGTAGCAGGACTATCTACCCCAGGACTAATTGTTGAGATTAAGTGTACAGCAATTATTGACAGCTAACATCTGACAACTACTTTACTGCAACTTTCCTTATTTATTCTTTAAAATTGCTATTCAATTATTTTACTCAAATGTGGAGATTATATTAAGCTTTTAAGGCTTTATCCCACTCTAACTGATGAGCTAAACCATACTTGATAAAATCTTCTACTTTAGCTTTATCGCTTTCACCAAAAACACCTAAACTGTAAGGATTATCTTGCATACGTTGTGTGACTTGCTCTTTTTCAAATCGGATCACTTCCTCTCTAGGCTTATCCGGTTTAAAAAAGTCTACAACCAAGACGGTTCTATCATAATTGGTGTAATTATGCGGACAGTGTGGATAGCTGTGATCTAAAACCATGAATTTTCCTTCATGCCAATAAAGCTGCTCGTGGCATATTTTCATAGCCACATCTCCCTCTGGTACAATCAATCCTAGATAGCCACGATTCATGTGAGGATTATAGTTAACATGCAGCTTAATATCCAAGCCGGGATGGAATGTACCAAAATAGACATTTCTGATGATATTCTTATCACTAAAGTTAACTTTTTCTATCACCTTAGCCAAATTTGGTAAATATTTATCTCTTAATGCAAGTGCTTTTTCTGATGCATCATCGGACTCATAATCAGGATATTGTATTTGATGGACTTGAATATATTCTTCAATAAACAAACCTTGAAATAAAATACCAAAAGCACTGTATTTAGAATTCCCCTTGGTTTTAATCGTTTTACTTTTAGGACCGAGAATATCGTAAGTGAATTTTAACTCTTCATCAGATGCATGATTAATAAAGTGTGTAAACTCATCTCTAATCACTTGCCAGTTATTTTCAAAGGTTTTGAGAAAAGGAAATTGCTTTGAGTCCATATGATACTCATTAAAACTTTCCATTGTCTTTTCTCCTGAAGATGATTTCATAAAAAACCGTTACATGGTGATGGGATTTGGTCTGCGTCCCGGTACGATGTTGGAATTCCTGACTAAAGCTTAAAGTTAGGTTCTGTACTTATTTTAGTGTGAGGTCTACTGTGTCTGAAGCTCCCGTATTAGATCAAATTATCAAAAATGTGCGGGTAGTTCGTCCCCATGAGGATGCTGTCGAACTGCTTGACTTGGGAATTAAGGATGGGAAATTTGCTCAGATTGCCCCTAATATTAGCCCAGACACAGCTAAAGAGGTATTTGATGGTAAAAATCTGCTGGGCTTTCCTGGGGTCGTGGATGCCCACATGCACATCGGTATCTATCAACCCCTTGACAAAGATGCTGTGACTGAAACCAAAGCAGCTGCAATGGGGGGAGTAACAACTAGTCTTAATTACATCCGTACAGGACAATATTATCTCAATAAAGGCGGCTCTTATAAAGATTTTTTCCCAGAAGTATTGGCGTTATCCGCAGGTAATTTTTTTGTAGATTACAGCTATCACATCGCACCTATTGCTAGTCAGCATATTGACGAAATACCTTTACTATTTGAGGAACACGGTGTATCTTCGTTTAAAATATTCATGTTTTATGGCAGTTATGGTTTGCATGGTTTGTCAGACCAACAAAACCTCTTTTTGATGATTAATAAAGAGGAACGATACGACTTTGCCCATTTTGAATTTATTATGCGCGGTTTAACTCGCTTAATTGAAGAACATGCAGAAGCGCGAGATACGATCAGCTTGAGTTTGCACTGCGAAGTTGCAGAAATTCTCAACGCTTATACAAAAATAGTTGAAAACGATTTCAGTCTTAGCGGGTTGCACGCTTACAGTGCAGCGCGTCCCCCTCATTCCGAAGGTTTAGCAATTTGCATTGCTTCCTATTTGGCACATGAAACTAACTGTGCAAATATCAATTTGTTGCACCTGAGTTCGCGTAAGGCAATGGAAGCAGCTTTAACTATGCAAACTGCTTTTCCCCATATCAATTTTCGGCGAGAAGTTACCGTCGGACATTTGCTATTAGATGTTGATACCCCCACAGCTACTTGGGCAAAAGTTAACCCCCCAATTCGTCCCCGCGCCGATGTAGAATACTTATGGCAAGCAGTACTCAACCATCAGGTAGATTGGATAGTTAGTGACCACGCTTGCTGTTCTGCTGAACAAAAAAGAAGTGCTAAAGACCCCAATAATATTTGGTTGGCAAAGTCTGGTTTTGGCGGTACAGAATATTTACTTTCTGGTGTATTTAGTGAAGGTAGCAAGCGGGGGATGTCCTACAATCACATGGCTAAATTGCT
>JBPCQW010000150.1:0-5392 GCA_050997715.1 Hassallia sp. | reverse complement strand
AGGGGTGCGATCGCTTGCAAATATACTTCGGTTTTTCCCGAACCTGTCACCCCATGCAATAAAACTTGAGCATATCCATTTAGTTGATTTATTGTCGCTAACGCTTGCGATTGAGCTTGGGTTAATGATTTACCTTGGTCGGCTAATATTCCACTCGCAGGTGTTTCGCTTCGCAATATTTCCCGTTCTTGAATAACAATATAACCCTTTGTTTCCAACGTTTTTAGGGTGGAAGAACTCGCGCTACAAATTTGCAATAATTCAGTTTGCCATAACTCGCCGCCGTGTCGCCGCAATACTTCTAAAATTTCTCTTTGACGAGTTGTTAAGTCACGATCAAAGCTACTTCCTACCATTATGACTGCTTTTTGCAGCTTTGGTCGAGTTAATCGCGGCGGTTCTAAATAGCTTTCTACCATACCGCATCGCGATAATTCGCGTACTCCTCGATATGCTCCCTTGACTTTTTGTTGAAGGTAGGTAAAGCTGTAATCTCCTGCTGCTGAGGAATGCAGAAGCTCTACAATTTGTCGCGCTGCATTCGACAAGAAAGCTTCAGTAGTGGGAGAATTAAGGGATGTGTCTGTTAAAACCAAACGGATACGCCGTTGCGATCGCCCTAATAATCCGGGCGGTAATGCGACTCGTATCACTTGAATTAGTTGTGTGTAATAATACTGCGATACCCTTTCTATCAGTGTCCAGTAGTTATCTTGAAAAAAACCGCTATGAATTACGTCTTCGACATCTCTTATTTTTTCTCGTGGTATGTCCGCGCTCGGTTGTGTTAATAATCGAATGGCGATCGCTCCTAACTGTTGCGCCCCAAATGGCACACTTAAAATATCTCCTGGTTTACAAATTAACTGAGGTGGCAATCGGTAAGTAAATAACCCTGAGCTTCCTGGACAGTCTACCAGCACTTCGATCCACTGCTCAACAGCTTTGCCCGATTCGTATAAACTACCCGGTTCGGCTACTACCAATGGAAATAAACTTACGCCATTACTATACATAGCTTTTCAATTAATAGACTGTTATTTGCATATGTTTGTATTTAGTCAGAATTCACTCTTGTAAGTTAACTTTAACTTTTGAAATTTATTAAGACGAATTGTATTTCGCAATACTTTTCTATCTTATAATACTTGATAAGTTTCCTCTTATGTAATTTATCGGTCAAACTAATCTCAACTCAAGGCGGAAATAAATACTTAATGTCCGATCTAAAAAAAAATCAAATCATCTTCGCTTACTCCTAAAAGCTGTCTTCATATACTAAGTAAGGTATAGGGCTTTTCCACCTATTGATAGATATTCAGCCCTTTCAGTATATGGGATGCTGTAATTCAAAGAAATATAACTCAAGTTGAGACCGACGTATTGGTATTTGGATTCGTAAGGAATGCGGCGGTTGCATTAACCGAGAAAGAAGACTCTGAAGTCTTTAACCAACAAGGAATCCATAAAAAATAAAAAGGTAGAGAAAAATATAGGAAGATTTAAGATTGAAGGATGATTACCGAAAATATTTATATTTGTTAAGGTTGATAAAGTTTGAAAATTTGACAGATTTGCTAATAAACAAAAGAATGAGGAATATATGTGTTGAGAGTGGAAGCAGATATTTGAAAGTGCAAATACCAGTATTGATTTTTGAATTATATGTAACAGGAAGTATGAAATGAAAGATACAGACTGAATGTCGCTTTCAATGAGACATTAGCAGAAACCTATATTTTGCTATAAGACAGGTGCATTTGTTCTGATGTGAAAACTACCAAACTCAAGAAAAAGCAGCTGTCATTTAATTATGTACCAAACAAAGCAACAATCCCTTAAGGAAACTATGAATATTGCTGAATTGGGAACAATGGAGATACTAGTAGAAAATGCTGTTGAGAGTGAAGTACCACTCGAGCTAGAAGCAGTAGCAGATGAATATACTGCGATCGCCGAAACTCTAGAAACAGATGAACGCGATGGCGATCAAATGGCGGCAGCGCGACCATCCGGATATAATAAAACCGAGCATGATGATGCTGTAGGCGCGTTTTTTAAAGAAATGGCGCGTTATCCTTTACTAAAAGCCGACGAAGAAGTAGAATTAGCGCGGCGAGTGCGGTTTAATGAAGAAGTAAGGGAATTACAAGTTTCGTTGAGCGAAACATTGGGTGAACAAGCTAGTAAGGAAAAAGTCGCATCCTCACTAGAAATGACAGAAAAGCAACTAGAAAGTCGCTTGTATCAAGGTAGAGTAGCGAAGCGAAAAATGATTCGCTCAAATCTCCGGTTGGTAGTGTCAATTGCGAAACGATATCTCAATCGTGGAGTACCTTTTTTGGATTTAATTCAGGAAGGGGCAATGGGGTTAAATCGCGCTACAGAAAAATTCGATCCAGATAAGGGATATAAATTTTCCACATACGCTTATTGGTGGATTAGACAAGCAATTACGCGAGCGATCGCTAACGATGCACGGACAATTCGCTTACCAATCCATATTGTTGAAAAACTTAACAAACTCAAAAAAGCGCAACGCGAACTCAAACAAAAACTTTGTCGCAATCCGACAGAAGCGGAAATGGCGGAAGTATTAGAAATACCTTTGCCACAACTACGCCAACTACAACAACTACGCCGTCAAGCACTTTCTCTCAACCACCGCGTCGGTAAAGAAGAAGACACGGAATTGATGGATTTGCTAGAAGACGAAGATAATCAATCTCCCGAAGCAAAAATGAATGAAAACATGATGCGTCAGGAGATTTGGGAAGTCTTGGGTGATGTGTTGACACCACGAGAAAAAGACGTGATTTCTCTACGGTATGGTTTGACTACCAGCGAACCGTGTACTTTAGAGGAAGTAGGCAATATGTTTAATTTGTCTCGTGAACGAGTGCGACAAATTCAAAGCAAAGCCATGCGAAAATTGCGACGTCCTCACATAGCTAAACGTTTGAAAGGTTGGTTGGTGTAGTCAAAAGTTATGTAGAGACGTTCCGACGGAACGTCTGTACGGGAGTTGGGAGTCAACAGTCATCGTACTATTGACTTAGGACTATTAACTTAGGACTATTGACTAATGACTTTTGATAACGACTTAATTTTGCGATTTGCTGAACCAGCAGATTGCAACGTCCTGTTTGAATTAGTTCAGGCGTTAGCAGAGTATGAAAAATTATCTCATACCGTCACTGGTAATGCTCAATCTCTGAAAGAGCATTTATTTGGTACTAAATATATTGAAGCAATATTAGCAGAATACGCAGGGCAAGCAGTCGGCTTTGCTCTGTTTTTTCATAATTATTCAACATATGTCACCAAACCAGGAATTTATTTAGAAGATTTGTTTGTTTTACCGAAATATCGACGAAAAGGTATAGGTAAAGCTTTGTTGACAAAATTGGCTCAAATAGCTGTGCAAAGAAATTGTGGACGTTTAGAGTGGAGTGTTTTGGATTGGAACGAGCCTGCGATCGCATTTTACCGCAGCATGGGAGCCTCTGTTTTAGATGATTGGCGAATTTGTCGGGTTACAGAAGACGCATTGAATAAATTGGGGGGTGGGGAGTAGGAGGAGTGGGGGAAGCGTGGTGAGTTCTTGAGAGGGGGAAGCGTGGTGTGGTTAGGATAATTCTTGACAACTAACCACCAACAACTATCCACTATCAACTATCCACCAACAACTATCCACTATCAACTATCAAAATCGCCAAGTTTGACAGCTTGTCTTTTGACTAGTACAACCATGAAGCTCACAATTATGAAGGATATTGCACAGAACAGTCCTTTTTTTGCAGAGAGAACACGGGATGAAAAAGATTCTTTCGGTATTGTTGTTATGCGTAACAATCTTTACCTTTGCCTTCAACAGTCCAGCTTTAGCAGACGCAATCAGTGGAAAGAAAATTTTTAACGCTAATTGTGCGTCTTGTCATGCAGGTGGTAAAAACTTAGTTCAAGCTCAAAAAACTCTGAAGAAAGAAGCCTTAGAAAAGTATGCCATGAACTCGGCAGAAGCGATTATTGCCCAAGTTACAAAAGGTAAAGGTGCCATGCCTGCTTTTAATGGTCGTTTAAAACCTGCTCAGATTGAAGATGTAGCCGCTTACGTGTTGGATCAGGCTAACAATAAAGAGTGGAAGTAAAGAAGAGTTAGGTAGAGACATTCCAGTGGAACGTCTGTACGAAAAAGCGTGGGTAGAGACGTTCCAGTGGAACGTCTGTACGAAAAGTCAGAATGCAGCCTTTGGGGTTTTTATTGCCATAGGTAGTTGACGCTCACACATGTTTATGCTGTTAGCGTGGGGTGCAAAAATACTGTTTATTTATCCGACGAAGATCCTAATATGACATGCTCAATTCTGGCTTCTGAATTCGGAATTCTTTGTTGGTAAATATGCCTTACCTACTGCTGCACGTTTTGCAAAAAAATCAAATTGGGAGATTTGTTTATGAATCGCTGCTATCGATTCATTCTCAGTTTTATGATGGCGATCGCTCTCAATTTTGTGACTTTCAGCGCTGATGCAATACCGATTGCTAGCGACTTCTTGAAGTTGGGTGCAGACAAGATGCAACACGGCAATTATCAACAAGCAATTCAAGATTTAACTGAGGTGATTCAGCTTGAAAGTAATTTTGCTTTCTCTTATAGCGATCGCTGACTTAGAAAAAGCGGCTCAACGTTTTGGCAAGAGAGAGAAAGTAGCTTACCAAAAAACTCTCGATATACTTAAAACTGTGCAACAACAGATACCATCGGGAGCGGAGATTGCCCTGCTTTGAGATTTTATTTTAAACGCAAAGGGACGCAAAGGCAAACGCGAAGGTACGCGGAGTTCCTTTGCGTTCCTCTGCGCTTACCTCTGAGTTCCTTTGCGTTTAAATCTTCTATCGCCACTCACCCGGTAAAGTGAAAGCAGACCAATAATAAGGGTTTTGCCATTTCGAGTCTTGCCACAACTTCAATTGTGCGGCACGCAAAGCAACTGTAGGCGATTTGCCCTGCTTCAACATTTGGGTGTAAAATTCTTGCATCAATTCTGCCGTCCCCGCATCATCAACTTGCCAAAGAGACACGGCAACACGTTCAGCACCCGCATACATTAATCCTCTTGTCAAGCCTACTAATCCTTCACCGTTGACATCTTTGCCTAAACCGGTTTCACAAGCACTTAGTACGATTAAATCGGCAGCAAAGTCAAGATTAAAAATATCACCTAATCGTAGATAACCCTTATTAGCGGGTTTACCTTGTTTGTCTATTAAAGATAAAACGATTCCTGAAAGTTCTGGATTGTTGGGGTCAGCAAAGCCGTGGGTAGCAAAATGTAAAAAGCGATATTGTGAAAGTTGCTTATTTGTTACCCAGTTGTAGTTAGCATCA
>JBPCQW010000120.1:0-22404 GCA_050997715.1 Hassallia sp. | reverse complement strand
CAAAGTAACTTTAGTTGTCTGACCAACGCGAATCGTGTTATTTTGCTTATCCTTAACCGCAGGTATGCGCTTGACTTTAAACTCGCCGGCATTTTCCAATAATTGAGCGATCGCCTCTGCATCTTGTCCAGGCGCTGATAGTTTGGTCAAGCGATCGTAATTATATGTATTAATTCCAACTATCAAAGCATCGCGGCTCATAGCATAAAGCCTTGCTCTAGGTTAAGAGAGCGATTATTTAACTAATATAAATACAAAAAACTTAGCACAATTTCCAAGTAAAATTACTGAAATATTGTTTTGTTAAAATAAATTCTGACCATGACCAAACTCGCACCCATCCAACTCGACGACAACACAATTATCTATATTGAAGCTAGCGAAGATGTCAACGTTCCCTTAATTATCACCGAAGAATCCGCAGAGGAAGAGGAAGAAGCACTAACTGATAAGGGAATTTCTGAAGAACTGCGAAAGCAAATGGTGCAAAATTTTCAGGTCATTCAACACACGATACGTGCTTACACTGTTTATAGCTTGAATGCGTTTAAGCAAATTCCCATTGAGAACATCAACAAAGTTACTTTAGAATTCGGTATCGAAATTGGTGGAGAAGCAGGGGTTCCTTATGTCACAAAAGGCACTGCTAAAAGTAATTTGAAGATTACCGTTGAGTGTTCATTTCCGAAGCCAAATATATAGCCCACCCGGAAATTACAGCAGTTTTCAGGTAAATGAGGTACATGCGTAAAACCCAAAACCCTGTAAAGACGTTCCACCGGAACGTCTCTACGTATATTTAATAACTTTTCTCCTGCTTTTACGCTACAACTTGTAAAAGAACTATTTTCATTGCCATAACAGTAAATGTCTCAACAAAAACCTATCAGTCCTTGGAGCTACAAACCTTGGTGGTGTCAACCTTGGTCTATTCTTTTAACAGGTGTTACTTTAATTAGTGGTAGCTGGATAATATTTAAAATTATCTGGTTAACAGTTCTCGTCTCAGTGCCTATACTAACTTGGATGGGCTTCTTCTTGTTGATGTGGCCTAAACTGATGATCCGCAGTGGGGTTTTGGAGTCGCTTCACTCCAGTGAGTAATTATGAATTATATCATGTCATGCACTAATAAAAACACCGCAACTATCGTAGAGACGTTCCGATGGAACGTCTCTACTTTTTAACCTAAATAGGCTTGTTTGATTCTTTCATCACTAATTAATTCTGATGCTGCACCTGTTAAAGTAATAGAACCAGCTTCTAAAACATAACCGCTATCTGCGATTTGCAAAGCGAGATTTGCGTTTTGTTCAACTAATAATATTGTCATACCTGTTTTCCGCAAATTTTGAATAATTGCAAAAATTTCTTTCACTATCGCAGGTGCTAAACCTAAACTCGGTTCGTCTAAAAGTAAAAGTTTTGGTCTACTCATTAAAGCACGGGATATAGCTAACATTTGTTGTTCACCACCGCTTAAAGTTCCTGCTAGTTGATTGCGTCTTTGCGCTAACCGAGGAAATAAATCAAATTGCTTGTTAATATCTGCTTTGATTTCTTTATCGGAGCGAATATAAGCTCCTAACATGAAGTTATCAAAAACTGTTTGTTTGGCTAAAACCCTACGTCCTTCGGGACAATGAGCAATACCCAATTTGACGACTTCATGAGCTTGATGACGAGTAATATTGCGTCCATTATAAATAATCTTACCACTTTGAGGATTAACTATTTTAGAAATAGCTCTCAGAGTGGTAGTTTTCCCAGCACCATTAGCACCTATTAGGCTAACTACTTCACCTTTTTTGATAGTTAAATTAATTTTTTTTAGTGCTTTAATACCGCCATAATTTACATCTAAGTCTTGCAGTTGTAATATAATTTCATCTATTACTTGGTGTTGATCGGCATTCATTTGCGGTTTAATTCCTTATTAATCTCCTAAATATGCTTCAATTACGGCTGGATCATTTCTAACTACAGATGGTTCACCTAAAGCAATTAATTGTCCAAAATGTAACACTGCAATGCGATCGCATAATCCCATCACTAATGGTACATGATGCTCAATCAAGATGATTGTTAAATTAAAGCGATCGCGCAAATCACGGATAAATTCACTTAATTGATGTTTTTCGTTAGGGTTCATTCCCGCAGCCGGTTCATCTAACAGTAAAATTTGCGGTTCTAAAGCTAAAGCACGAGCTATTTCCAAGCGACGCTGATCACCATAAGCGAAATTTTTAGCTTTTTCTTCGGTGCGATCGCTTAATCCAATCAACTCTAATAATGCTAACGCTTTTTGTCTACTATTTTCCTCCTCTCTGGTTGCAAACGGTAAACCGAAAACACCTGTAACTATATTGCTTTTGGTATGCAAATGACGAGCAATAATTACATTTTCTAAAGCCGATAATTCCCCGAATAAGCGAATATTTTGAAAAGTTCTGGCAATACCTAAACCTGCTATTTGATGCGGTTTCAATTTGGAAATAACTTTACCTGCATAAATTAATTCACCGCTAGAAAAAGGAATTAAACCAGTAATTAAATTAAACAGAGTAGTTTTACCAGCACCATTGGGACCAATTAAACCGAATATTTCATGTTGATTAACTGCAAAAGAAACATTATTCACTGCTACTAAACCACCAAAACGACGAGTTAGTTCTTTTGCTTCTAAAGTAATTGTAGTTTTTGGAGATAATTGCATATTATTTAACTACGTTTAACTTTAGTTAATTTTTTGAATATATCAGGAGTTACTAAACCCTGCGGAAAAAATATTGTCCCAATCACAATTAATAATCCAAAAATAATCAATCTTCCATCGCGTAAAAAGTGAGATAACCAATCGGGTAAACCACCTGTATCAGCTAAATTCCTTAAAACTTCTGGTAAAGCTGTAAAAACCATTCCTCCTAATACAGCACCTAAAAAACTTCTCGAACCACCTATTAAGACAAAAGTTAAATAAATAATACTAGCATCAAATGTACCTTGACGTGCATTCCAAGTATTGAGAAAATGAGCGCTAATTGCACCGACAATTCCCGCAAGAATTGAACCCAAAGTAAATGCTAATACCTTATAATATGTAGGATTAATTCCCATTGCTCCTGCTGCTAATTCATCTTCTCTAATTGCAATGAAAGCCCTACCAACGCGAATTCGTTCTAACCGATAAAATAGCAGCATACTAATAATTAATAACGGTACTGCTATCCAGAGATATTCTATTTGAGTTTCAAAAGGTTGAGGAATACCAAAAATACCAACTGCACCACCTGTAATTTCTAAATTCAAAGAAATGACGCGCAAAACTTCCACAAAAGCAATAGTCGCGATCGCTAAATATATCCCTCTTAATCTTAAAGCCGGAACACCGACAGCGACACCCAATAAACCAGAAATAATCCCAGCAATTAACATTTCCAATAATAAGAAATGAATTGGGAATAAATTACTCTTAGAGATGAATACTTTGGTAGATAAAATTGCTGCAATATAGCCACCTAAAGCATAAAATCCTGGACTCGCTAAAGATAACTGTCCAGTCATTAATGGTAAGTATAATGATAGTCCAAGCAGTGAACCTAAGAGCATTGAGACAATTAAAGAACCGTAAGTTGAAAAAAAATCATTCATTTAATTTTTTATACTTTCTGAATAAACTTCTTTCCGAGCAAACCTTGAGGTCTAACTAACAGCATGATAAATAATATGCCAAAAGCCACAGCATCTTTATAACCAGAATATTCTGATGGAACTAAGGCTTCAATTACACCAATAACTAAACCTCCTAAAACTGCACCAGGAATACTTCCTAAACCACCTAAAACTATGACTGCTAAACCCCGTAAACCAAAACCAATCCCGAAATATGGACCTGCAATACTGACACTAGAAGCAACTAAACTACCTGCTAGTCCTGCTAAGAAACTACTGATAAAAAATGTGATAAGAATAAATTGGTCTGTGTTAATTCCTAACAAACTCGCAGTCACTTGATCTTCCGCGATCGCTTGCATTGCTTTCCCATATTTTGTAGAATTAATAAAATAAGTTAGAATCAAAACAATTACCATCGAAACAGCAAAAATGACCAATTGCACACTGCGAATAGGAATCGGTTTCTCTACAGTGCCAAAGTTAATTGCTGCGGGTAAATTCCCAAAAGTATCTGCCGGAAAAGTGTAACTTTCTGCACCTACTAAATATTGAATCAAATTAACAATTACTACCGCTACACCCAAGCTAGAAACAACTGTTAACAATGGGTCAGAACCTTTACTTCGTAAGGGTTTAAAAGCGATGCGTTCCATTATTATACCTACTAAACCTGCCAAAATACTACTTAAAATCAAAGAAATAGCAAAAGGCAATTTTATAGGTAAAACTGCATTAGCTAATAAACCATTAAAGCCAAAATTACCACCCATGAGTGCATAAGTAAAATATGCACCCACGGTAAAAATTGCCCCGTGCGCTAAATTAATGATGCCTAAAATTGAATAAACTAAGGTATATCCCAAGGCAAAAATTGCGTATACACTGCCAATGGATAACCCATTTAATAATTGCTGTAAAACGAAAGTTATATCCATTTGCTGAACTGATTTATGAGTTTATTCATTAGACATCTCCATAAAAGACGTAGATACGTAGCAATGCTACGTATCTACAAGGGTTTCGGGCAACGCATAATTAATTTCTGGAGATGTCTATTGGTGATTTTTCCTCAAGCGAATATATTGACTATTTAATGAAGGTGAATTTTCCATTATTACCATCTTTATCCATTTTAATTTGGGCAACATAAAAATCTTTCTGCACTACTTCACCTATGGGGGTAAAAGAAATTTCACCTAATGGTGTGTCATACTTTCCAGCTAGTATCTGCTTATTTAATTCTGTTCGTAATTGCGGTAGTTGTAATTTATTAACTTTGCTCTTATTATCCAAAGCCTTGAGTGCTTCTACATAAACCTGTACTGCGGTAAAAGCTTGAGCGGTAAATTGAGGAGGTTCTTTTTTGTATTGATCAAGATATGCTTGACGAAAAAATTTGTTAATCTCATTAGAATGCTCTGGACTGTAAGCTTGAGCAATGATCACTCCATCACATAGCGCTTTACAAACTGATAATACATTAGATGAGTTCAAGCCATTACCACCAATAATTAAGCCTTTATAACCCAGTTCTCGCAATTGTCGTACTAAGTTACCACCATCAGCAGCTAAACCAGAAACAATCACTAAATCTGGCTTTAAATTAATTGCATTAGTCGCTTGACTTTGAAAATCAGTATCAGTAGTTTGAAACTTTTGCACTGTGACTATTTCTAAGCCTTGTTCCTTAACTGTTTTCTGAAAAATTTCTGTTTCTGATTTATTAAAAGCGTCATTTTGAGCGTAGAAAACAGCAACTTTTTTAATTTGTGGATTCTGTTTTAATGCAGCTTTGACAGAATTAGGAGCGACCTTAAAAGCAGGTGCAGAAACACGAGAAATATAATCACCTAATTCAGGTATTCCTGATGCTATATTCGATGCAGCTAGCACTGGAACTTTAGCACGTTCTGCAACCGGACCAGTGCTAAATGCTTGCTGTGATAAAGTCGGTCCAATAATACCGACAACTTTATCTTTATTAATTAAACTTTGAAAAGCGTTAATTGCTCCGGCTTCATCACCGCTAGTATCTTGGAAAATTAATTTAATTGGTGTACCATTCACACCACCTTTATCATTAAAATACTTTTCGGCAATTTTTGCTCCTGCGACTCCCTCTTGACCAAGTAAGGCAACGTTGCTAGTCTGGGCAAAAGCGATACCGATGGGAATAGCACCTGATGTAGTTTTGGTTGTACTGCTGGTATTATTGGCATTTGTCCCAGTGTCACTACCACTGCAAGCTGTTAGCACTATAGTACAGATGCTTAACAATACAGTAGCGATCGCTTGTGGTCTTTTCATAATTTGACTAAATGTCTCGTTTCGGATTGCTATATTATTTCACCATGCAAAGGTCGAATTCCCGAATAATCCTAATTACTTAACGCATAACTCCGCTACGAAATAAAAGTTTGAGCGCTCATAACCTCCGCTCAAACTTTTTGCTTAACGCTCTTGTTTGCCGAACTCAGGTTAATTTACGACTTGGCTACTATGAAGCCGAGGATCGTCTTGACGACTTGTTGGTTTAACTGGTGGGGAAAATTTGGAAACTTGTCCGCTAGCTTTAGCATAAGGCAGAGCAGAACCAGTAACCAAGGCGGATATATTACTTCCCATAATTGTACGCGGTTGATCGCCGATCGCCTGGGCGATTGTTTCCCCTTCTTTACCCAAAAAAACAAAATGGGGAATTCCATCAACCCGATACTTCAACATCTCCGGCAGCCATTTGGTATTATCTACATTCAGCATGACAAAATTAAGTTTGTCGGCATATTGCGTTTCCAACTGTTGCATATCTGGTGCCATTTTTTGGCAAACAGTACACCAATCTGCATAAAACTCCATCAGCGTTGGCTTGCCGTTTGTCAAAGCTAATTCTAATGGTGTAGACCCTTGATCTAACTTGGCAAGGGAAGCCTCTGGTGTCTGAGTTCGCAATCCTAAGAATAAAGCAACGCTAAGGGCGATCGCTACCATTACTATGACAAAATTTCTTAAGCGCGTCCCACCGCTAATTTCTGACTTTTGAGAAGATATAGGTGAATCTGTACTCATAACAAATTTATTAAATCTTATAATTGCTGCATCTTCTTCAGTTTACCTCTTTCCTCTCTGCGACGGACACGTTCCTCCCCTTGCAAAGACGCTGCCTGAACAACGGGGGGAACCCCTGCACTCGCTGTGTCCTCCTCTCTGTCTAAAAGTGCGGTTGGTCAAAAATTCCCAGTACGCTACAACAGATAAAACCCTCTGACAAACCTGTGAAAAAAAGAGTTACCCTCACCTTTCCCAAACGCGCTGTACAAATGCCAGTTACCTATAGACTGGCAAAAGAATTCAATGTAGCTGCAAATATTATCCGCGCTCAAGTTGCCCCAAATCAAATTGGTAAACTTGTAGTTGAATTATCAGGGGACATAGATCAGCTAGATGCAGCGATTGAGTGGATGCGATCGCAAAATATCAGCGTTTCTCTTACCTTAGGGGAAATAGTGATTGATGAAGATGTCTGTGTCCACTGTGGTTTGTGTACAGGAGTTTGTCCCACGGAAGCGCTTACCCTGAACCCGGAAACGTATAAGCTGACATTTACGCGATCGCGTTGCATCGTCTGCGAACAATGTATACCCACCTGTCCCGTTCAAGCAATCTCCACCAACCTTTAAACCAGACGGAATACATCAGCCATCACACCACCATCCCCAAAGAGCCTAGTTTTTGCCGGCGAGTCATAAACCACCAATACAGAAGGTATCCCAGTTACATTTTGAAATAACGTAAAGCCTTCAGCGTGTTCAACCCTATTTCCATAAGGAATATCTTGCAGAAATTCCGGATAATGAAGTATATTTTCCGGCAAATTCACAGCATTCCGCAAACGATAAAGTTGCACCGGTCCATCTAAATCCATTGTTGGTCCGGCTAAAAGCAACAAATCCTCACCAGCAAGATGCATATCCCGAATTCCCAAACCATTCAAAAACAGAAAATGCTTTTTATATGACTTTCCCTCTTTACCAATTTCCCGCAGTGTCATCATTCCGGGGGTAGATGTTTCTAATTCTACTTCCAGCATTACCGCCCAACCGCGCAAAACCGGACCCCGCAAACCGATAAAAACTCGCTTTTCACAGACGGCTATCCCTTCCACATCAAAGCCATTATCTTTCCCCGGAATAGCTGCTTTCACAAAAAAGCCTAAATGAGGATCGTCTGCTAAAGCTGCCATTAACAAGTTTCCTGTTGGAGTTATTTCCAATTTGGCAGCACTTAATAATATATCTGGATTTTGCGGATGCGCGCATGACTCAAACAACTTCCCGTCCACAAGCGGAATTCTTCCTAGAATATAACGATTAGGTTCTGTGGCAATTGTTGCCAGTCTTTCAATGTTTTCGTCATCTGATAAATCAGATTTTGGCTTTTTGCGTTTGTAACTATGCGAACCTACTAACCAAAGATAATAATCGGTATATGCAAGTCCTTCAATGTCAATTTCTTTCTTTTCCGATGCCGGTAAATCAATAAATTCTGCCACTCGATAGCGTTTATGATTTGCAAAATTATTGCCATCAACCAAAGAAAGACGCTCAATAGTCGAGGTTTCATCTGAACCCAACCACAAATGCTTTTCTGGAGTCAGCAGCACTCCTGAAAGGTCTTCTCTGTATTGTTTAAAACCGTCAGTAAAAGTTAAGGAGACTTGATTTAGTAAATATGAGTTATGCATTTTACCTTTACTCCTATCGTGTAATACATTTTCTTATTATGTCTTTTATCATACTTTATAGTAGCAGTATATCTAACGTTCATTCTGTTGTTAAAGCTAAAATGATATTTATTAATTTTATGTGTTATTCTAAAAAGATTTATAAGCTTAATCTAAAAAAGATGTAAGAATTAACAATTTTAGAAAATGTAAAAAATCAGAAGAATGCAGATGAGATAAATTATATAAAAACAGTAAAAAATGATATTTTTTTAATTAGTGTTAGAATAATAAAACGTAAATGAAAAATTTGCTGCTGTCAATTGAAGACGATTAATATTATGGAATTAGTTGCACAAGCCAAACTAAAAACTTTAGGTGAGTATGCTCACGAAGCAATGAAAAAACACTTTAAAAAAACCTTAAAGTGGGAGAAAACTGTTAAGAAAGACGAAGATCCAGAAGCTCTGCATCAGATGCGAGTAGGGATGCGTCGTTTACGCACAGCAGTCAGCAGATTTGGGCTAGCTTTAGATTTATCTAAGCCAGTAAGTGATAAAAATATTGGCAAAATTGCCCGTCGTCTTGGTACGTTGCGTGATTTGGATGTGCTGAAAGAATCTTTGAAAAACACTTACCTTCCAAATTTACCGCCTAAAGAACAAAAATCTCTGCAAACAGCTTTCGATGCTTTAGCTAAACAACGCGAAGATGCGTTAGAAGGGGTGCAAGCAACATTTAAAGATGAGCATTACAAGTCTCTAAAACAGGGAATGAATGAGTGGTTGGAAAACCCAAGTTATCTACCTGTAGCATCTTTGCCTATGCAAGAATTGCTACCGGATTTACTTTTACCGGAAGTGAGTAGTTTATTGCTCGATGCGGGTTGGTTAGTGGGAACGCAAGTAGAAAAAGCAAAAGTTGTCATTCATAAAGGTTTAAAAGCCGAGAAGATAGAGAAGGAATTGGCAACTAATGGCGAAATGCTGCATACATTGCGTAAACAAGCCAAACGCGTGCGCTATCAGATGGAGTTATTTACTGAGCTATACGCCGAATCTTACTCAATTTATGTTGCAGATGTAAAAAATATTCAAGACATCTTGGGTTCAATTCAAGATAGTGTAGTCTTAGGTCAGTGGCTGACCGATGTCTTCGAGTCAGAAATTGAAACTAAACTTCCTACTTTTGCGAATTTATTAGCAGAAAATCGTTATCAATTGTGGCAGCAGTGGCAACCCTTACAGGAGCGGTATTTGAAACCTGAAACTAGACACGGGTTTCATTTAACAATACTGCATCCCCTAACCGTGTCATAGAGTTATAGCAACAAGTCTCGAAAATATTGATAAGATATATCAAGAAACAGAGAAAGAACAAATAACTCGTCATCCCCCAGAAATCTTACACCTATTGGCGCACGGCAATAAAGTGCAACATCAGAAACAATTGGTCTAAGGGTGTGTTTGAAAGTCCGATCAACTAAAATCAAGACCACGATGCAGCAACTAAAGGCGATTTTATCAAGTTTCGATGTCTAAAATCATCGGCTTGATAAATCGCCTTTATTAATAACGAGAAATGGCTATCTCAAGGTTTCGTTTATTTCAGCCTTCATCCTTGAGTTAGGCTATTTTCTTCTTTCTTGAAAGAAGAGAATTCCAAAATTGACCTTGCAAGAGTGATGAAGACTTCTTGGCGTTGCTTTCTTGCAGAACTTGCTGATAAACTGCTTCGTAGCCGTTCACCATCTGGGTAACGCTGAAGTGTTCTTCTACGTATTGTCGGCAGGTTTGACGATCTAATTCTAAAGTTGCGGGAATCATGGCTGCCATTTCTTCATAGCTTTGGCAGACATAACCTGTCTTTCCGTGGGCAATCACTTCTGGCACAGAACCCATGTTCATGCCAATGACTGGTGTACCTGTTGCCATTGATTCAATCATTACCAAACCAAAGGGTTCACTCCAGGTAATGGGGAACAGAGTGATGCTTGCGTTGCCTAATAGTTTAGATTTCTGGTCGTGGTTAACTTCGCCTAAAAATTGTATCTGCTCACCGTCAATATGAGGAGCGATTTCTTTTTCAAAAAACTCTGTGTCTACTACGTCTACTTTTCCTGCCATCTTTAAGCACCAACCACTCTGCTTGGCGATCGCAATCGCATGTTGCGGTCCTTTCTCTGGCGAAAACCGTCCCAAAAACACCAGATATGGGGGATCTTGCGGTTGAGCAACAAAGGTGAATTCTTCGGGGTTAATGCCGTTATAAACTGTGCTGGTGTAATTTAGTTTCAATTGACGCTGCGCGTTACTGATGCTGATGAATGGTTGCGATTGATGATACGAAAATACTTTGCTGTTATCAGGGGTAAATCTGCCATGCAAGGTATGTACTGTGGGTGTTGACACCAAACTTGCAAAAGGTAATGCCCAAATTCCTACATGGGAATGGATAATATCAAATTCCGCTGCTTTTTGGTAAACTTGGCTCATTTCCAGCACTTCATACATTACATGCTCTTTAATGTCTGGATCTAAGCGCAATGCACGCGGATGAACAGCTTCTAACTTAGCCAAAGTTTGAGAATCGCCAGAGGCGAACAATGTGACATCATGACCTCGACGCACCAGTTCATCAGTCAAGCGACTCGCTACCAGTTCAATTCCTCCGTAAGTTGGGGGCGGAACTCGTTCCCACAAAGGGGCTACTTGAGCTATTTTCATAAAATTGTTTAGGTTCAGAAGGTAAATTGGTCGTTGTCAAAGGGTTGAAATACTTTAGTTCAGAGTTTTTGCCTCCTTTTCTGAAAGTCAAAATTAACCGCTTCGGGGGTGCGAACACCGCTATCTCGGCTAACTTTACCCTTTAAGCCTCACCTCCAAATTTACTTTGAGCCACAATCATATCATGGCTGTCGTTTTTAATCTAACTTTGACTTTTAAATTATTACATCTATCTTTAGTATTATATTGTGAAATATTTGATATAAATACTTATTTAGAGTTAGGCTCAATGATAAATAACATTAAACATATTAGGGATCAATTGAATTGTTGAAAATAAATAGCGATCACCAAAATATTTCTTGCAAAGTGGGAAACGCGATCGCTTGATTCAAGACTCTCAGTTGATTCAATATACTGCACTGCCGACTTTACTTATACCAAGTTGCACGTTATAATCTCACCCCAATAAAGCTGTGCTTTATCTCCCCTCTCCTTATTAAGGAGAGGGGTAGAAGGAAGCTCCGCTCCTCCAACTTAATATTACCCCCCACCTTTAACCTGTAGGAGCGATCGCCAATCTTGGATAGCCTTCTCTGTCCACAGCCAATTATTACTTAGTTTATTTGGTAAAAAATTTACCGGGTCATCTTTTACTACCATTTGCCGCAGCTTCACGGCTTCAGACAAATATTGCGATCGCTTGCTAAATGGCTGTTGATGTGCAGATTTATACAAACCTAGAGCTAATCCCGCATAAGATGTCAAAGCATCTGGTGTTGCTACTGGCATCGTTGCGGATGTTGGGGTATAGCCAGATTTATTTTGCTGTTTGAGAGCCAAACTCAAGGCTTTGAACCAAGAGTCATTTGCCCGATTCATATTGCCTTCTGCGTAGTAAGCAAATCCTAAAGCGTTTGTATACAAAAGCGAGTCTGGTTTGGCTTTCACAGCAGTTTCCCAATAACGGCGGGCATCATCAACGGTGTATTTTGTGTCACCAGTTTGCATAGCTTGCCACGCTACTCGCCCTTTGAGAAAATTAACCGCCGGATCGTTAGCTTGCGATGACGGAATCAAATCGAGGGCAGCTTGTGCAGCCGGAAGTGCATTCCGCGAAGGGCTGAGTAGTTCTTCGACAGCTTGTAGCCCACCTTGCAAGTCACCTTGAATCAATTTCTGAGTAGCGGTGGCAGTGACAATTCCCGTCGAAGATGCCTTTAAGTCGATTTCTAGGTTATTATTTGGAACTGGTTGAGACTGGTTAGGAATTGGTGGTAGCTCGGAAAAGTTGGGAAATTGTCGTTGCCATAACGAACTTAAACCGATCGCACAGGCGATCGCACCAACTCCGACAACACCAGCAATCGTCCACAATCGGCGTGTTGCCCGACGTGTGGCTGGTGTTTGGACTTCTGGACGAGCCGAAGAAGGCGGGTTATTTGCGTTATCCCAATCTCCCCATATGGGAGTTTCGCTATCGAGAGAACTCATATCTCCTGGAATCGGTCTTCCCAAGATATTATCTTCTTGAGGCTTTGGTATTAATTCCGCAGTGACATAAGGTTGCTCATTTGCTGCGTTTTGATTATCAATTTGCCGAAACAAATCGGAAACGATCGCCGAATCTTCTTCATAGCTTGAGTCATCATACTCAATTTCATCAACCAGATCGCCCCAAGTATCTTCACCTAGCCAGTCCAACCCGGAATCGCCTCCCAAACCAGAAGGGATCATATCCTCCATTGGTAAAGGCATTTCCATATCATTCGCCCCACCAGAGTACATTGAAGTTCCCATCAACCGGGGATTGTACTCACTAAAGGACTCGACATTTTCGCCTACACTAACTTCGGGTGTTAAATTGCCGTTAAATTTAGGATCGAGATATAAAATTGGTAATGCCCAGTACATCTGAAGAGAACCATAAGCTGAAATTAAGCCTTGGCGCACTCGACTGACGCACAAATCTACAGGATATCCCTGACTTAAGTTGCGATAAAACAATTGTGTCAGTGTCAGCGCCACTTCATCGGGAATGCGTTCTGACATTGCTAAAACGCTTCTGATACCGCGTTTCACTAAGCTTTCTGCCAGGTTGCGTTCCCCCGTATCAGCAGCCGGATCGGAGGTAGCAGCGTATGCCCCCAAACACGAGTTAAACACTGCCATTTGAATATTATTGTTGACGAGCAAGCCTGCCAAATCGTCGCCACTGAGAGTTTCTGTTAAACCAGTTCTGTTATTTACAAGATAAATTTCGCCGCCGTTGGGTCCTAAGTTACTATGACCTGAGTAATGCAGAACGTGGTATCGTCCTTGCTCTAAAGCTTGCGTTAGTTCTTCTCGCCCTGGTTGCTCTAACAGGGTCAGTTCGATTTCTGGGAGATAATTGCCAGTTTCCGAAAACCGTGGTGACTGACGGTGAAGTTCAGCTTGCAGCCTGACTGCTTCTAGTTTGAGCAAATCCAGACGGACTTGATCTGTAGGAGAAGCGATCACCATTAATACTTTGATACCACCTTCTTCTAAAGGTGTTGGTATATTTGTTGATAGCAGGCGAGATGGCAGATGAATTCCGGTTTGGAAGCGAGAAAAAGCAATATAAGGTCCTGTTGCCAAAGGGCGATCGCCTGCGTGCATCACTTCCCAAGGCAAACGCGCTAATCTGATATCTTTTAGTCCCAACCGCAGGCGCAATACCTCTTGCTGATGCTGGGCAATACCCTGCGCCGTAATCCAACTATCTCTGAGAGTGCCTTTAAACAGTTCGTTATAAAATTGTTGACCCAAAGCCACCAAGTTGACATTAAGAGCGATCGCATCTCCTTGCAACACCGACTTCAACGGATCATTCATCAAATGCCCCGCAGCCGCCAACCAATCAGCTACAGGCCAAGTTACTAATTCTTCTGCCAATGGCACCCCAGGCGCGACTTGTTCCGTCCGCACCAAGTAGTCATTTTGCCCTACTGGGGTTACGGAAATATGAAATTCCTGGGTCACAACTTTTCCTGTTCGCCTCCTAAATCTGGTTTGAAACGCTGTTCATTTTCACGCTAGATGTTTCGCTTCTTCTGATACCTTAGATGCATCTTGACACTCAATGTTTCTGATTTGAGTTGTTTTGGGTTACTTCCTGTTTACAACTTTATCCGGATTGCAATGATTCCGCCCAGAACACTTTATTGGTAGATGCACCTTGATCTTCAATTCCCCCGGTTGGCTTTACACCCAAGTCGGGGGTTTTTTAGCCTAACCATGAGCGCAACAATTTTTAACAGACTAAATTTAGCCAGATAATGCTATTTGAATTTATCTTATTTACTAAGTATATCCGGAACTGAAGCGAATCACGTTTTGTTTTACACACACTTTCCATCTGCGCTTTTCTGAATTTATCCGGAGCATGATTGTTAAACCGAGAACAAAGAATTGGTAGATGCACCCTAATAACTCACTTCCCTAGTTGGCTTACACCAGTGGGGATTTTTTGTATTTAATCAAACAATAATATTTTTTAATTTCAGTAAATTTATTATGATGGATATACTTAACTGCACCTAACATTTAATTGGTATACGGACTCTGAGAACTGAATTCCCTAGCTGAATTACCCCAAGCGTGGTTTTTATTATTTTAGGTAAATAACATATCTTAGACATATACTATCCGGATGATGTTAGTTAGCTATAGAACAAGTATTTGGTAGATGCACCCTGATAACTCACTCCCCTAGTTGGTTTATACCACTGGGGGATTTTTGTATCTTTAGCATAGACTCTCCGAAAACATTGCTCAACAGTTCCTCAATTTTATCCGGAGTACACTGGTTTCTCTAGGAACAAGTAATTGGTAGATGCACCCTGATAACTCACTCCCCTAGTTGGTTTATACCACTGGGGGATTTTTGTATCTTTAGTAATACACTGAGTTACTCCAAAAACATTGCTCAACAGTTTCTTGAATTTTATCCGGAGTATACTGGTTTCTCTAGGAACAAGTAATTGGTAGATGCACCCTGATAACTCACCCCCTAGTTGGCTTACACCACTGGGGGTTTTTTATGACAAAAAATAACAACATTTTTATACATAATTTTATCCGGAGGACTGTGTAAAACCTCAGAACAAGTAACTGGTAGATGCACCCTGATAACTCACTCCCTTAGTTGGTTTATACCTGCTAGGGGGTTTTTTATAGATTTGCTATATGCTAAAATTCCCTCAGCTATGCCAAAATCTTAAGCAAGTCCATGCAATTAGCTGTAATTAAATTCTCTTCAGAAGACTGCGGTATCTGTCACAAGATGTCTTTTTATGACCAAAAGGTGGCAGGAGAACTGGGTTTGCAGTTTATAGATGTAAAAATGCAAGACACGGCTACTTACCGCAACTATCGCAAGATTTTACTAACTCAATATCCTGATAAATCAGAAATGGGATGGCCCACCTATATTATCTGTGATTCACTAGAAGGAGAATTTCAGATTTTGGGCGAGGTTAAAGGAGGTCATCCCAAAGGTGAATTTAGAAGTCGTCTGCAAGCAGTTTTGAATTCTGAAGAAAACCAGTAGTAAGCGTTTCAACGCTTATATTTACAAACTAATTTACCTATCAAAATTAATAGAGACGTTCCACCGGAACGTCTCTACAATATCTGTCATCTGCCGGATATGATAGTGAATCTACTTCGTCACTTCAAAAGATTTTACTTCTAAAACCTGACCAATCATGGCAACGGTCATGACATCTTCACGCACCTTTCCTGTAACTTTTGCTTTTTGTCCGGCTTTAAGTAAGTTTTTGTCAGCACCCCGAAGGATTTCGTAGGTAACGCCCTCTTCTGTAACTAGCGCCCAAGCGCCTGTGCCAATATCACGGTGTTCGATAGTACCTGTAACTGTAATGCTCATATAATTCTAAGTCCTAAATGGGGAGTGGGGAGTCGGGAGTGGGGAGTCGGGAGTGGGGAGTGGGGGACAAGGCAAATAATTCTTTTTTTCCAATGCCCATTGCCCATTGCCCATTCCCCATTGCCCTACAAAGCTTGTTCCTGATTTTTCAGCGCTAGCCTAGCAAGTCCGTAACAAAGTAGGGCGTTGATGGTGAGGAAAAGGCGCGACCAAATACCATTTCCTAAGCCCCAAACTGCGGGATCGAAAAATGCGCTGACTCCTAGACATGCAGCTACACCTAAGGTGGAACCGACTGCAAACCATTTCCAGGTTGGATTTCCTAGCAGCAGTGCCATTAAAATAATCGGAATCAACACGCTGGCAAATAGGGGATTAAAAGCATCAGTTCCTTGAAGCGCGTTACCTAATTCGGGAATTGAACTACCTAAGACGCGGAAGGGCCATTGGGGAACGTCAAAGATATAAATCCCTTTCAGGAAGAATAACCCAGAACTGCCGGCTACTAAGCCACTGGCTAAAGACCAACTCCAGGTAAAGGGGAAGTAAACCCGTAAAAACCAAGCTAGCAGGTAAGAACCGACTACCATTAAAATCTTGGGCAATAGCGCGATCGCACCACCATCAATCCAAAAGCCGGGGTTAAGATAACCGTTATCCCGTAACCACCCAAAGAAATCTTGGAAAGTGATTTGCCCTTGCACTGCACGTTTAACTGCTGCATCAGCATTCAGTTGTCCGGCGCCGTAGTAGTTCAAAGCATCTTCTTTAATGCTTCTTGCCGACTCCTGAAGGACAGTTAAAACTTGATCTGGTTCTTTGATTCCAGAAGCTTCAATTAATGCTGCTACACCAGCAACGTGAGGGGCAGCCATGCTTGTACCCTGGAAGCCCATAAACACCCCCACGCCATTGTTATCGGGGTCTATGGTTTCTTGGAGAATTTTACCAGCATCACTGCCACCTGGGGCGGAAATATCTACGCCAGCACCAAAGTTAGAGTAAGGCGCTCTTTCGCCGTCTGCCCCTAATGCCGAAACGCCGATAACATGAGGATAACGAGCCGGATAAGAAGCACCATTACTACCTTCGTTTCCGGCTGCGGCAATGATAACTACGCCTTTTCTGTGGGCATAATCGATCGCATCTTTCATCAACTGGCTTTCACCACCACCACCCAAGCTCATATTAATTACATTTGCGCCTTTATCAGCGGCAAATTTAATTGCTTCGGCAATATCAGCAACGGTTCCACCACCATAAGCACTCAGTACCTTTAAAGGCATTAATTTGGCTTCGTAGGCAATGCCGGCGACACCATATTTATTATTAGTAGCTTGGGCAATAGTTCCAGCAACGTGGGTGCCGTGTCCGTTATCGTCTGTGGCAACTTCAGTGTCGTTTACAAAGTCGTAGCCTGGGACAAATTTTGTCTCTTTCAAGTCACGGACGCGACTGATACCAGTGTCAATTACTGCAACCGTGATGCCGCTACCTTTGGTTTGCAGCCACGCACCTTCAACGTTGATGTTGTGTAGGTTCCACTGCTTGCTGTAATATTCATCGTTGGGAGCAGTGGGACTAGCAGAAACTTTGGTATCGTCATCGTCTTGGGGTAGCAAAAATTCTGCGAGCCTAGCAGCTTGACCGCGATTAGGAATTTTATAGATGTAGTTTGGCTCGATGAATTCTGTAACTTTGGCGAATGAAGATTTTCTTAAAGCTTTCAGCCGTTGCCGATCGCCTTTGATAACATACACATTATCCTTTTCGGAAAATTTGTTATCGAGTTTGGGTGTAACGTTATATTGAAGAGCGATCGCTTGCAGATTTTTCTGCACCACGTCTGCTGGGATATCTTCGCGAAAATCCAGCACAATCGTTTCAAAATCACCTTTGGCTGCTAGTCCCTGAAAGTTCAGGAAACCAAATACCGCAGCACCCAGCCCGATGACAAACAAGCACAATAATATAAGCCTTCGCATATTAACTCATCACCGATGAATGCCAGTTTGCTCACTACGATAACTTATCTGTGCCCTTTAGTTGATGTATTTTGCACTTTAGTTACATATCTTTCATTCAAAACTTAGGACTTTTTCAACGATGGAACGCGGTCTTTTATGGTTGCCTTTATTATTCATATTCTTCTGGTTGGCTTGGCAAGGCTCCCAGGAGTATAAAAAAGTTGAAGCTTATCGGATTTGGGCAGAACAATTTGACCGGGCTAAATATGATATTTACTCGGTGTTGGGTCAAAAAGGCAATGATATGACTTGGGGAAAACCCACGCCAAAAGGTTTAATTAAGCTGGAAACTTTTTCTTTAGTAGATGTTAAAAAAATCCGCCTTTTGGTAGATGAAAAAGAAGCAGATACCCAACAACCACCAGAAAAAGGTCGGTCTATTGAGTTGGAATTTGTCTTTTCCCCTGAGAAGTCGGTGCGGGTTCCTTTTACAGAAATTCCTTTAGCTGCAAAGTGGGGTAAGCATCTTCAAGAGGAATTGCAACGGGTGGAGTAGAAGTTGGGAGATGGGAGTTAGGAGTTAGAAATTAGGTAGAGACCTTTTGCGTGGAACGTCTGTACGGGAGTTAGGAATTAAAAGTTAAAAAAGTGCATCCGTCAGCCTTGAGCAACACGAACGAAGTTTACCAGCTGCAATTAACACTTGCATCATACTCAATTTGCAGATGGTATTTTACGCCACTCTTGCAAGATGACACCAGACCACACTAAGAAACCGATTAATGTCAGCCCAGAAACTCCATCCAGCCAAATCAGACTATGCATTTTTAGAGACATGGGAGCAATTATTGGCAACAAATAGTGTCCCGGACTGGAGATACTGGTTATGGAGTACAAGCCGAGTGTCAGGTATGTTAACCGAAACATTCCTTTGGTGTATAGCCAATATCCCAATAACCCCAATGGAGTCATGACAATCACAGTACCAATTACTCCAGCTGGTGTGAACCATTCAAAACCAGAATACTGATTTAGAAATAGTGCATTATCTATGTAATGTAGCCACGTAGAGATGATATTGAGTGTGATGATGGCTAGCAAAATTTTTTGACGAAATTTTGGAGAATTCATCTTTTACGCTGTTTGCAGGACTGTAAGAAGACACCAACCGTCGTAGAGACGTTCCAGTGGAACGTCTCTACAATATGTGTGGTTTAATTTTGCGTAAGTCCTATAAGCGTTGAAACGCTTACTACTTTTAAGAAGGCAAGTTAACTTTTTTGGCTAAACCCAGAGTTTTCAAAACGTTGATACTCCACCATGTAACATCGACTTCCCACCAATGCAAGCCAGATTTTGCCATTTGGGGAAAGGTGTGATGGTTGTTGTGCCAGCCTTCACCGTAAGTGACAATGGATACCCACCAAAGGTTACGCGCACCGTCGTTTGCTTCAAAGTTGCGGTAGCCCCAAGCGTGTGTTGCGGAGTTGACAAACCAAGTTGAGTGCCAAAGCAAGACGGCTCTCAGAAATATTCCGTAGATGACAAATGACCAGCCGCCGATAAGATACAGCACGATACCGAGGGGAATTTGCAAAAGTAGGAAATAGCGATCTAGCCAACGATAATATGGTTGTCGTGCTAAGTCGGGCGCATATTTTGCATAGATTTCATAATCAAAGAACTCTGAACGAGGGTAAAAAATCCAGAGCATGTGGCTCCACCAAAATCCTCGTTGAGCAGAGTACGGGTCTAAGTCAAGGTCTTCGGTATGAGCATGATGTTGCCGGTGTCCACCAATCCAAAAAATTGGACCTCCTTGCAAAGCCAGCGCTCCGATAAGAGCGATCGCATACTCCAACCACTTAGGGACTTGGAAACTTCGATGACTCAGCAGTCGATGATACCCCAAACATATACCAATACTCCCAAATAGCCAGTGAAGAAATATCACTAGAGCTAATGCAGACCAGGAGAAAAACCACGGGGCAAGTAAAGCTATGGCATGAAATGTAGTGAAAAATACCACATTTGTCCAATTGAGCGCCAGAGAGTTTCCCCCCTTAGGAGTGCTGGCAAAAGATTTTGCAGTCATAAAAATTCCTGTCGATGGTTGAGGAAGCGATTTGCTTTTGTCGGGAGTTGCAATATGCTCGGCATAATTTGACAGATTTTGCAAGGTTGGCTTTTGAATTGGCTCCGCACAAAACTGAGGCTAGATGCCTCATTCTTACAAGAGTCATTCTTTTTTTTGGTGCGTAAGTCCTGTGTTTCTAACATTCCTCACGCATTGGTTTACCCGATTATCTGTTCAGCTCTTTCTAAAGCAATCGTTTACAGTTGAGCAAGTACCACTTACATTTTTATGCTAACAGTTCTGCGATTTCTATGCAAGTAACACTTGCATTTTTCTTTTATGTCGTCTCAATCCCATTCAGCTCGTCAACGTTTGATTCAAGCAGCGCTTGAATTATTTGCCGCTCAAGGAGTCAGCGGCACTACAACCCGCCAAATTGCCGAAAAAGCAGAAGTCAATGAAGTGACGCTATTCCGGCATTTTGGAAACAAGCATGGGCTACTTTTGGCTGTGCTGGAAGAATCCGCAGCCTTTAAAAATTTAGGTGAGTCTCTTGTTCGTCGAGCAATTCCACCTGGTAATGTCTACCAAGCTCTAAAAGATTATGCAAGTGAAAGCTTACACGCATTAGAACAAGTTCCAGAGTTTGTTAGGTCTGTGGTAGGTGAAGCCGACCAATACCCAGCGGAAAATCGCCGCGCTTTGGGACGGGGGTTAACAGAGGCTAACCGTTATGTAGCCGAGTATTTAGCTACTGTAATCGAACAGGGACATCTGAATACCTATCTACCGGCAGAAAAACTAGCGAGTTTGTTAAATGGGATGTTGCTAGGATATGCGGTGATTGAGTTTACTAGTGAATTTCACGAACTTTGGGAAGATAGAGATGATTTTCTCGAAAATTTGGTGCAGTTGTTTTTACAAGGAGCGATGTCACCGATAGTTGAAAAAAGTCAATATTCCTCAAGTTTGACTGTAATAAATTCTATTACTAGAGAAGTAGCTGATTTGCCGGCTTCTTTAGTCCATCAAATTCTGCAACAAGCGAGAAAATTGGGAGTGCAAGATTATGCATTAGCGTATGTGTTATTTGCTGCTGGGTTATCTGTTGCGGAAGTAGTTGGTTTGCAGCGATCGCATCAATTTTACGATACTCAGGGACATTTTCTGCAAATTGGCAATAATACCAGATTTCGTCAAGTACCTGTAAATCAGTGGATAATGGCTAATCGCTATGGTTCCTACACCAATAATCCATTAACTAAATGGCTGAAAAGTCGTAAAGATAATCAACCTGCCATGTTTATTCATGAATCTGGCTCGCCAATGTCAGAATCACAAATTGACGTACACTGGCACATGTGGACACAAGGACTGTTAACACCAGAAGGACAACCACCAGCAATTATTCAAACACAACAAACTTGGCGTGTAGAAATGTTGATGCGTGGCATGAGCTTGGAAAATCTTAGCATTTTAACAGGATGCGATCGCACTCAATTACAACCTTACGCTAAAAGAGCCAGAGAAAAAGCCGCTCTAGAGCAAGCAACTCGTTTAGACCAAAAACCGGGATAATTGTTAGTTGTTAGTTGTGAGTTGATAGTTGTTGAGTGAATGAGAGCGCGATTAACTTTGATTTCAGCATTCATAACGACAGCTTATGTTGTGGTAACGACAACTTATCCATTCATAACCACAGCTTGTGTTGTGGTAACGACAACTTCTCCATTCATAACCACAGCTTATGTTTTTATAACAACAACTTCTGCGTTTCTGATGAAAGCTTGTGTTGTGGTAACGACAACTTCTCCATTTATAACCACAGCTTGTGCGGTGGTAACGACAACTTCTGCATTCATAATCACAGCTTATGTTGTGATAATAACAAATTCTGCGTTTCTGATGAAAGCCTTTGACATATTGACAAGCAGCAAAAATGATATAGCAGTCCGTATTCGTGAAAAAATAAGATCCCCGACAACTTATGCGAAGTCGGGGATCTGAAGAAAGCTTATTTTCACGCTTGCGAAGACGATATTACTTGTTAGTTGCCATAAGCAATTAAAAAAACTATGAATATTACATACAAACGGGATTTGCTAGATGTTGATTGGGAGGCAATGAAGGCAACATTACTCAAAGATAACTTTCATAACGGACGAACTACAGAGCAATTGAAAACATCTTTTGCCAATAGTTATTCGACATGCATTGCTTATGCAGAGCAACAAATTGTGGGTACAGCCAGAGTTTTATCTGATGGAGTATGTAATACTTACATTGTCGATGTTTGGACTTATTCAGAATACCGTCATCAGGGT